>JAUCGG010000288.1 GCA_030378015.1 Desulfococcaceae bacterium HSG8 | reverse complement strand
TCTACTATCAGTACCCTACTCGAACATGCGTTGCTGGTAACGGCGAAGTATGAAGCTTCGGGAACAATGTAACCTTATCCTTTTTGGATAGTCATCGAATTGAGACAGGCAAAAGGTGCTGTTATGCCTGAACCAAAAGGAAAGCGGACAGGTACAGGGGCTAACGTTTTCCCTGTCGGAGAAAGCGAATGTCTTACTGTAATGGTAGGGATAGGGGTTGAAACTTTGCCCTGATCCGAAAGGATGCCAAATTCCGACTGGTCTTTCATCACGAGAGAACCTGAGAACGGTGTGGAAACAGGAGTTCGCAGATTGGAAGTAACCTTGAATGTTACCGGCGCGAGCCTGCGTGAACCGACAGACTGGCATCATATTGTATGGAGCAGGGTATATCGGAACGTTCGTCGTCTGCAGGTGCGTATCGTGAAGGCGTTTCAGGAAGGGAAAATACGCAAGGCAAGAGCTTTGCAGATCATCCTGACCCGCTCTTTCGGAGCCAAAGCCCTGGCAGTCCGGAGGGTGACCGAAAATAAAGGCAAAAGGACACCGGGTACAGACAAAGAGATTCGGAATACACCGGAAAAGAAAACAGAAGGTATTCAATCTTTACGTTTAAAAGGATACCAAACCACCCCTTTAAGAAGGATATACATACCCGAAAGTAACAACAAACTGCGTCCGCTCGGAATTCCGATTATGAGAGATCGGGCTATGCAGGCATTACACAAATTGGCGGCAGAACCGATTGCGGAGGAAACGGCGGATTGTAATTCTTACGGATTCAGGCCGGAAAGATCGACAGCCGACGCCATTGAACAAGTGTTTACCTGCCTGAGCCGGAAAACATCGGCACATGGATTTCGGAAGCTGATATTAAAAGCTGCTTCGATAAGATAAGTCATGAGTGGTTAGTCAGTAATATCCCGATGAACAAGAAATTGCTGAAACAATGGCTCAGGGCAGGCTTCATAGAAAAGAAAACTTTTCGGACAACAGAGGAAGGAACTCCCCGGGGCGGTATTATATCCCCTATACTTTCAAATATGGCTCCGGACGGACCGGAACAAAAACTGAAAGAAGAGTTCACGCCAAAAGACAAGGTGCATTTCATTCGTTTTGCAGACGATTTCATAGTCACCGGGGCGACAAAAGAACTGATTGAAGAAAAAGCGGTTCCTATTGTCCGCAACCATATTGAAAAACGGGATTTATCTCTGTCCGAGGAGAAAACGAAGATCACTCATGTCCGGGAAGGCTTCGATTTTCTTGGTCACAATGTTCGCAAATTTGGCAAGGGTAAACTGATTATCAGGCCATCGAAAAAGAATTTCAAGAATTTCCCGGATAAAACTCGGGAAATCATAAGAAAGAATCATAACACAAAACCGTCTGATCTTATACGCAAGCTCAACCCGGTCATCAGGGGTTGGGCAAACTATCAACGATATGTGGTCAGCAAAGCTGCTTTTGGGAGAGCGGATTATGAGATTACCAAAGCAATTCGGAGATCCGTAAGGCGAAAACATCCGGGGAAATCTCGGAAATGGGTCAGGAACAAGTAGTATTTCCGTGTATCCGAACAAGGAAGAGATTGGTGCTACTTTGGGCGGAAAAATGGGAAAGAGGCTTATTTGTTCCATGCAATGAAGGTGCCGATCCGCAGGCATATCAAGATAAAAGGAAAGGTAAATCCATATGATCCGAAATGGGAAAACTATCTGAAAGAAAGAAAACATCGGATAACTTCAACGAATTTTCGGAACAAGGAGATTCTGAAGCTGTGGAAAGAACAGGATGGAAAATGCCCGTTATGCAATCAGGCAATAACAATAGAAGAAGGTTGGCACAATCACCACATAAAATGGAAGGTTTATGGTGGGATCGATTCTTCTGCAAACCGTATTCTGTTGCATCCGAACTGCCACAGGCAAGTCCATAGTCTAAAATTGACGGTGGAAAAGCCGCGTCCTCAAAAGGGCGTCAGAAAGGCTTGAGCCGTATGTTTGGAAACTTACAAGTACGGTTCTTAGGAGGCTTGGGGATGGTAACATCCCCCGGCTATCCGACAGTGCGCCAAGCAAAGCTTGGTGCTTCTTGCGGGGTGCAAGTCCCTGCCGGGTAAGGGTCAGCCACCGTACCGAGTGTTGCGTGATCGGGAAGGACAGACATACCGTCGAATGACCCGCACGAAGCAATTATACAGGCCACAGGGGGAACGGCGCTCCCTGAAGCATGGTACAGCACCGTAATAAGCAGAAATGCAGGCGGCGACGTTTTTAACGTGACGGAAGCCTGTATAAAGGAATCGTCAGCATCTCTGCGAAGCTTGCTTCATCGCTGATCAGGCGAGATTCCGGAGGGCCTGTCGGTGTCATCAGGGCGTGGCATGTATGACGGATATGGCATAAAGTAAACAAAAAATATTCAGAGAAAAATCAGACATATATAGATAAGTCAAAAGCAGACGCAGGAAAACTGAATAAATAACGATTCTTATATAAAGGAGAAGCGATGAATCCCTTTTCGGCAGGGGTTTACAGGTTAGAAACAAAATTTGAGACAACATTTAAGTAATTCCCTTTCTTGCTGATCAGGAAGAAGGTTTGAATTGTTATTAATGAATTAATGAAAGAAGGTTATATATGTTTATCGAAGTCTGCCTCATATCATGCGTAATGCTCGCCGCATCAGAAGGTTACAAAAAAATCAGGAATGCAAAAATCATAAACAGGATAAAAAGCAGTTTAGGAACGGAAATCAGGGATACGACAAATAAAATAGCCTCATCTGCCCGGTCTTCCCTGAAAAGAGATTCCCGGTATGATGAGACAAAAAGCGAATCAGAATACCGCACCAATGAATTAAGCAATACCCAGATTGATAAATGTCTGGCTCTTACTTCGGTCTCAACGGCCCTGACAGCGGCAGGAAAAATCTTTTATCCCCCGCTTGTTCCCATCGGCCTTCTCGCACTTATTTATCCTTTTTCAAATATTATAAAAAGAGCTTATGAAGGGTTGTTCAAAAAACACAAAATAACTGTTGAATTCATAGATTCTATTCTCTTACCAGGAATGATTCTCACAGGATATTACTTTATCAGTTGTTTTGTTTTCTGGCTTTACTATCTGAGCATGAAACTGTTGAACAAAATTGAAGACAACACCAGACAAAATTTTTTCGGTATTTTTGAAAATCAGCCCTGCTCAGTTTGGATCGTCATAAACGGCGTAGAAGTCGAAGTCCCTTTTGATTCATTGCATGCAGGCGATATTGCGGTGGTCGGAGCGGGAGAGATCATTCCTGCCGACGGTATCATTACAGAGGGAATTGCATCCGTAGACCAGCATATTCTTACCGGAGAATCACAGCCTTTGGAAAAGGGGCCGGACGAACCGATATTTGCATCAACCCTTGTATTGGCAGGCAAAATCCGTATCAGGGTTGAAAAATCAGGACAAGATACGCTTGTGGGAAATATAGCGAACATATTGAAATGCACAGTTGACTTCAAGAGCACCATTCAGTCAAAAGGAGAAATAATTGCGGAGCGGGCAGCCCTGCCCACCCTGGCAGCAGGCGTGGTCGCATTGCCTCTGATAGGACCGGTCGGTGCCCTGGCTGTTCTGAATTGCTATATCGGAGACTATATTCGTATCCTGGCTCCTCTGAGCACACTCAGCTTTCTTAAAACCGCGTCCATGAAGGGCATCCTGATCAAAGACGGGCGTTCGCTGGAATTGCTGGGCAGAACGGATACAGTTGTTTTTGACAAAACAGGAACCCTTACCCTGGAACAGCTTTATGTCCGGAAAGTCCATACCTATGACGGATACAATGAAACCCGGGTGCTGAAATATGCGGTAATGGCTGAAAAAGGGCAGAGTCATCCCATTGCCAGAGCCATTCTTGAAAAAGCGGACGAGTGTGAGATAGCCGGAGATGTTGATGACGCGAGATATGAAATCGGCTATGGAATCAGCGTGAGATTTGCTGACAAAGTTATCCGCGTCGGAAGCGCGCGGTTTATGGAAATGGAAGGAATACAAATTCCCGGAAAGATAAATGACCTTATGCACTGTTGCCATGACAACGGACATTCCCTTGTCATGGTGTCGGAAGATAAGCACCTTGCAGGAGCAATCGAACTGCATTCTGTTGTCCGCCCCGAAGCCAGAGATATTATCGCCCGACTGAGAAAACGGGGAAAGTCCCTGTATATGATCACCGGAGACCATCAAAAATCTGCCCGGATCCTGGCTGAAGACCTGGGAATCAAGAATTATTTCGCTGAAACCTTCCCTGAACAGAAAGCTCAGATTATCGCAGATATCCAGAGACAGGGGCGGTCCGTATGTTTTATCGGAGACGGTATCAATGATTCGATTGCAATGAAAAAAGCCCATGTGTCTGTTTCCCTGAGCGGCGCATCAACCGTGGCAACTGATACTGCCAACATCATACTGATGGATGGGACCCTGAATCATCTGGACAGCCTGTTCGGATTGGCCCGGGATTTTGACAGAAATGTGAGCAGATCTCTGGCAATAACAGTTGCGCCGGGGCTTATAAACACTGGCTGCGTATTTCTTCTGCACACCGGAATTTACTTTTCGGTTACAATGGAGTTCCTATCTCTGCCTGCGGGAATTGCAAATTCGTTTCTGCCGCTTACGCAGTCTGCAAAGGAAACTACGTCCGGGCACAATGCTGACCCGGTAACGGAGCAAACCCCACTGCGGAGAATAGCAAAGCCGCACTGTTCTAACGATGCGGATCGCCGAAGCGGGTAACTCTGAAGAACCTTGTGCGGTAATTCCGCACGCAGGGGGTCTGCGCAGTCGGGCAACTGGCTGTCCTACCCCATTGTTCCCAACGAATCACATGAACAATTATCGAATAATTGATGTGTCACAGTGGATGGATGATTTCCTTTTCTGCGGCGACCAAGCGTTTGTCGTAGTCGGCCCGTTCAATCGCGTACCCGGGAAGAACCCCGAGTTTGTATACGATTTCAAGATGTGCTCTCAATCAGGAACACACATCCAGGGCCCTCATTACTTTCTTGAGTTGGGTCACCGAATAGAGGATTTTCCACTCTCCTCCTTCGAGGGGTCAGCCTTATTGATTGATCTTGAAAAACGAGGGGTTGACACAACTCGTGACGACCTCGTCTCGAAGCTGGGTACCGATTCTGTTTCAAATAAGATACTTGTCCTTCGAACGGGCAATATGGAAGAGATTATCGCATCGGGTTCGATTGATCCGACAAAGCGACCGGGGATATCTCTCGAAGCTGCCGCCTATCTCGCGAAAGATCGTAGGGTAAAAATGATCGCTATCGACTCAGTTGGGGTGGAGTCACGAACAACAAAGAATTATGAGGTCAACAAGTTTCTCTGCGAAGAAAAGGTACTTTTGCTGGAAGGCTTAGTAAATTTAAAGGAGATAAAATCGCGTCACTTTTTTCTGGAAGCCTTCCCGCTGAAAATTAGAGGCGTAGAAGGTACTCCGTGCAGAGCAATTATCAAGGAACCTCTTTAACTTTAAGAATTCATTAATATTTATTCTGTGGGCGCATTCCCATTTTCCCGGTCATACTGCCAGAAGTGAAATACGGGTGTAATTAAAAGTGTCAGGTGAGCACTCCTCGTTCCCGAACTCCGTCTGGGAACGCAATTGCAGACAAAACTCCGTTTTGCATGGCAGACAGAGTTTGCCCGGCAGATGTGTTCCCAAACGGAGTTTGGGAACAA
>JAUCGG010000287.1 GCA_030378015.1 Desulfococcaceae bacterium HSG8 | reverse complement strand
CTTGGGACATTATTATGGAAAACAAAGATTTTTATATGACATCACATCTGATTGTCGCGGCAATACGGATTCTTGAGCACCAGAATCATGCTGCTCCTTCGGTGGATGGTATTTGCCAGTCACTTTCCTTTTCTTCGGAGCAGGGACATTATCTATGCAAAAAGCTTGATGAAATAGAGATAATAGAAATGGTGAGAGGTCCTTACGGAGCCAGGCTCTTTGTAAAGGATCACTTGAAAATCGAAGAAATCCCGCGCGCTGAAAAGCCGGTAAGTCTTCGGGAAGAAATTGAAAGATTTGAGAGTTCCAAAAAAGATTTTGAAAAGGAAATAGAAACCTTTCAGGCGGAAAAAGAAGAAAGACAGAAAAATCTTTTTGCCGAAATTGAAAACCGGTTCAAAAAAACATTGGAGAATAAAAGTCAGTAGTACAGCGGCTTAGGGAATCCTCAAATAACTTACTCGCGCTTTTCAGGACACGGATGAACACGGATTCATTCCGGGCGCATTTACAACTTGGGGGAGTCCCGGAGGGACGACTGAAAATAGCCCGGCAATTTATTGCCGGGGCGGATGTCCCCCGTTTTTTTCAGTCCCGGAGGGACTGAATGATCAGGAATACTCACCCGGCAATGAATTGCCGGGCTGTTTTCAGAAGTCCCTCCGGGACTGAAAATCACCCCGACTTATAAATACGCCCATTCATTCCGGTAATGAAATCCGGGCCTGTTTTCCGATCGCAAATTCTGTTTGCAGACACGCAAAACCGGAGTTTTACGGGCAATCGCGTCCCAAACGGAGTTTGAAAACGAGGGCTGACCGGAGTCCCGGAACGGGGCTGAACAGTTACTATCGGATAATCACCATATTTAATTTCAGATAATTATATCTCTGAACGGGCTTCACCTGACACGTTTGATTGCCTCTGAAAAGCCGGGTTTTTTATTCACGGTGCATGAAAGTATCTTCAGTTAAAACAGATAAAAACCCGGCTTTATGAATCACTGTAATTATGGTGTCTGGTATCCGCGACCTTTCTGGGCAGCCTGATATAAAAATGCGTCCCTTTCCCCGGTTCGGAACTGGCGGATATTTCGCCGCCGTGTTTCCGGATAACATTATGGGCGATAAACATTCCCAGTCCGGTGCCCCTGTGCCCCTTGGAGGAGTAGAACAGGGTAAACATATTCCTGATCTGATTTTTGTCCATCCCGCTGCCATTGTCCCTGATTTCAAACACCACTGCATCACGGTCAGGTATGGCCTTGAATTCGATCCTGTGTGATTTGCCCGAGGCATCTTCAATACAGGCTTCCATAGCGTTTTCAAGTATGTTGTTCAGGGCAGCGCGTATCAGTTCCGGGTCTATTTCAATTTTTCCGACGTCATGAGCAAAATCACAGCGAAACTCTATATTTGCCCCGCGTATCCGGGTTTCAATATTTGAAGAAACATCGCTGGCAAACTGTAATACTTCCCGCTCTTCAAGCCGGATTTCCCTTTCTTTTGAATAATAAAGGATGTCATGAACAAGCCTTCTGACCCTTTCCACCATCAGCTTGGCCACATCCAGCCCCTCTTCAATCCGCCCGGGCCTGTCCCGATAAAAGCCGGAATCAATCATATAAAGACCCGCGTCCAGTCCGGTCAGGCTTCCTTTCAGATTATGGGAAAGGGTTCCCATCATCAGACCCAGGGAGCAAAGATTATCCTGTAATTTACGGAGTTCTGTGATATCCGCAAATATAGCCAGTATCTGGATAAGTTTGCCGGCCGCTGTCTTGATGGGCGATGTCCATACCAGAACCTTATACTCTTCCCCGCCAGGTGAAATCAGCATCACTTCGGACTGGTGCGGCAGACCGTCGTGAAGGGTCCGGTCTATGGGGGAACCATCGTCCGCAGGAGGGAGCAGTTTGAAAACATCGGAAAACACCCGTCCTTTCTGATCACCGAAATCTTCCTTACATCTTTGGTTAAGGGCTGCCACCCGCAGTTTCATATCCAGAACCACAACATAACAAGGGACCGCATCAAACAACTGCTGGTATCGCTGCTGTGTGGTCTTGATCTCATGGGACATGCGGTCAATTTCCTTGGTGCCTGCAAATACCTCCAAAATCAGTTCCACTTCGCCATCATTGTTGAAGATGGGCGCGGTATGCACGATAACAGGAACCCTGGCACCGCTCTGATATCTGACCACAGCACGAGTGGTCATAACATTCTCAGTGCGGATGGTTTTGCTTATGGGGCATGCCACGGGTGTGGCATATGCGCCTGTATATATGTCCCAACTGTTGCCATGTATCCTGTTGCCGAGATATTTTTTGTAGGTCGGATTGCTCGTAAGCACTTTACCGTCGCGGCTGTGAATGGATAAAAAATAAGGCATCTCGTTAAAATACCGGATACCTCCCTGAACATCTTTGGCTGTCTTAGCAATGATCAGTGAAATATTATCCACGACCTGCCGCACGGTCAGAAACCGTTCAGTCTCAATTTTTTCCCTGTTTTTTTCTGTACTTTCCTCACATTCTTTTAATGCCCGGCGCGTACGGAGAAAATTTTCTGTACGGTTCAGGGCGATTTCCAGTGCAATCGGATTCACAGGCTTTGAGATAAATTCTGCTGCCTGATATTTAAGCTCATTCATAACCCGGTCCATATTCTCGCTGCGGCTCATCACCATAATCAGCATATCCGGGTCATGCGTCCTGATTTCCTCTGGCAGCCCGATACCGCCGGGCATATCTGCATTTACAATAACAACAGAGGGATGAAAGCTTGTAATTTCAAGCAGTCCCGCTTTTTTATTTTTCGCAGTTTTTACCTGGCAGTTCCGTTCCGTCAGACAGGTAATCAGTATATCAAGCGTATGCGCGTCATCTTCTATAATCAGCAGGTTCTCATCCATTGTGAAGTTTTTTCAAAGTCAGAGTTCAAAGCTTGCTTGTGAGTGTCAGCAGATGGAAAATGCTCCCGAAGTGCTTGCTTGGGATTGACAAATCCCAAGCATTTCCAGCGGATTTGCCAACCGTTCGACGGCTCGACTGAACTCGCCGAAGTCTGAACTCACGCAGAAGCCGCCGGGAGCGATTCAGAACATTTTCCATTTATCAGTTTTGCTTTTAGGTATTTCCCAAAAATTAATATAGCCGGTATCTTACTCTTGCTCTTGTGCTCTCGCTCCTGCTCCTGCCTGATAAAGAGCCAAGAGCAAGATTAAAATTAAGGTCAGACGGGCAGCGTGGGCAGATTATTTATTGCAGGTCAAACACTGAATTCTTAAAATCTCAGGGCCTATTTTGCAAATCGGCCGTCGCCCTTCACTGTTTCAGCATTATGTGTCAGGCTCTCAACCCACCCTGTTCTGTCAGCTTTTCGGCTATCGAAAGCGGGGACGTACGGCTTTATATCCAACACAGGGGTAAGATCCACCATATCAATATCCTGAACATGAAGCCTGCCGCGCTCCGTTCTTAACAGGCGCACAACGGACAGACCAATGGAATTCGGGCGTGCCGGTGCCTTGGTGGCAAACAGGCCGCGATACACATTATCCAGAAAGGGTTTGACTTTTAAAGAAAAATTTTTTGACAAATGGAAATGATACAGCAGGATAATATGTGAAAAGGATTCAAGATCATCAAGCCCTTCGATATACTCCGGAAATATTTCCACCTCCGCTTCAATTCCGACGCCTCCTGTCGGTTGTATGGGAGTACCCTCAGGTGTCCTGAACGGGGAATGAATGATCCCGATGGGCTTGTATTCTATTTTGTCCATGGAGTTGTCTGTTGATGTCCGTTGTCCGTCGTCCGTTGTCTGTCGCGACGGGGCAACTGACAAGAGACCAAATCCGAACGTGTTAGAATTTACATGCAACTTTTTTAAACAGAAATATCATCTCCGAAATTCTGTGAATTTAAAAATCCAGTCTTGTCCGCCAGAGTTTTTATGGCCGCCATATATTCTGACAACCCGTGAAGGAGGATGTCATTATGATTTGCTCCCGGGATCTTCAGTAAGGTTTTGTCATCGGACTGACAGGAATCATAAAGCGACTGACCATCTGAAAAAGGTATAATATGATCATGTTCCGCATGAATGACCAGTACGGGTTTTTCAACATCCCGGATCTTATCTGCATTCCGAAATCCTTCCTCATCTTTTAACCCCAAAGCCTGAACATTGATGCCCAACAGTTGCAGTAAGGGGCGGGCGTAGGCAAATCCGCTTTCAATAATGAGGCCGGCAATCTGATCTTTGTAATGTGCGGCAATCTCAAGAGCAGACGCGCTTCCCAGCGACCTTCCCATGATAATAAGCGGACCCGAACAGCCGTTTTCCTTCAGCCATTTTTTTGTAAAGTCAAAAATCACATGACAATCCCGCATCATAGCCGTCACAGTCGGTCTGCCGGTTGAGCGTCCGTATCCCCGGTAATCCACGGGCAGAAAATTGATGGCTTTCTCATTATATAATTGCGCCACATCATCATAATCACCGACAATTTCACCGTTTCCGTGGAAGAAAAGGATATTGGGGGCAGTTTTTTCTGCTATATGAAAGCGTCCTCCCACGATAACATTGCCTTCTGTCGGTATAAAGACATCCCACTCCGACATTCTCAGGCCAGCTCTTGGATGAAACAGAAACATAGTGACTTCAGGACGATCTAAAGCTGAGTAATCAATTTTTGAAATATCTGTCATAAGCATACTCCTTAAATAAGGAACTGAAAAAGAAATAATTCCCGGAATTTTGGGACATTCAGGCCATGATCTTCGCGGCAATCCGGCAGAAGCAGGTAACTGGCCAAAACGAAGATCACGATCACAGTCTTAAAATTGAAGATATGCATCGCTGTAACTATATAATTTCAGCATATTATATAGTATCTCCAAATTTACTGAGCATAGTATATCAGTTATCGCCATATTTTTCCAGATCTTTTCGACAGCTTTGAAAGCCTGATATCTTCCTTGCCCATAACGCGTCCGCCTGTAAAGAATCTTTTTTTATAGTAAGATTCATCCAAGTCGTTAATCATCACGCCCTTACTGCGGCCTGAATGGACAAATTTACCGTCTTTCAGATAGATGCCGACATGCGAAACCCTGCTGCTTCTTATTTTAAAACAGAGAATATCACCTTCCCGCAGTTCTTCCCTGTTAATCGGGACAAGGTCTTTATAATACATTCCGCGAGATGTCCGATTTAATGTTATACCATAGACATCTTCATAAACCGACTTGACAAAACAGGAGCAATCTACCCCGTATTTTGAACATCCCCCCCATTTATAGCGTGTTCCGAACCATTCATCTACCGCCATGATCAGGTCCTTATCCTCTGATCCTTCAAACCATAATCCCAATTTTTCCGAGTAGTTTGCATAAAAAGGATCATCCGATGCATATTCATCCGGGACATATTCATCTACTCCGGAGCCGCAGTTATCATCTGCTGTACCCATTTCAGATACAGTGCAATTTTCAATTTGATGGACAGACATTTCCGGTATATCTTCATCTTCTTCAATGAAGGAATCGGACTCCGCAAAATCTTCTGCAGGTTCCGTAACATTTTCACACTCGCACCCTTCATCGGTTTTTTTAACAGCTTCAGAAACCGCTTCCGACTGAGGGCCGATTATTTCAGGATGAGCAATCGTTTTGGACCGATAAACAGAAGCTTTTCTCAACGCAGAACAAGAGTAAAAACTCATTACAGCTAAAGCAAGAATAAAATATTTAAAAA
>JAUCGG010000336.1 GCA_030378015.1 Desulfococcaceae bacterium HSG8 | reverse complement strand
ACAGATAAAGACCTTAAAAGGAACTGTCAGTTTTTCTGACGATATCTGGAAATCCGAAGCGAGGTCTGACCCGGATGTACCCTGATGATTCTGTTCAGTACATGACAGACGATTGGTGGATTGAAGAACACAAGGGGGCTGACAATCTTACACTTATCGGGATTCAGACCCGGGGGGTTTATCTTGCAAAACGTATTTGCTCCAGGATCCGTGAAATCGAAGGTATTGAAATACCGACAGGTGTGATGGACATCACATTATACCGGGATGACTGGACCAAAATCAGCCACAATCCCATTGTACAGACTACGGAGATATTCTTTTCTGTAGATGGAAAGCAGATTGTTATGGTGGACGATGTGCTGTTTACGGGCCGCACGGTCCGAGCCGCAATGGATGCGCTCATTGACTTTGGCAGACCGGATCGTATTGAACTTCTTGTTCTTGTGGACAGGGGGCACAGGGAATTGCCGATTCAGGCCAATTATGTGGGTAAATTTGTTAAAACAAGGCTTTCGGAAACTGTGAATGTATTGCTTACCGAGCATGATGGCGTTGATGAGGTGGTTATTGAAGGCCAAGAGGATTAATCAGAGAATTTACGCGATGCGCAACTTTATTTAACCGCAGAGATCACAGAGAAAACCTCTGCGGAACTCTGTGCCTTCTCCGCGCCTGCACACCGCGTGAATTTGTATTGAAGGAACCATGAAAATACATTCTGAAAAGCCAGGGCATCCTTCGTTTGTCACTTTCAGTAGATCGAAAACTTTTGCAAACAGTGGATTCCGGGTTAAAATCGGAAAACATCCGTTTTCCGATTTTTCCCGGAATGACAGGTGTTTATCTCGGATAACATACTGTCATTCCGGGGAAATTCCATGACCAGCCGGTCACAACGAATGATGAAACCCGCACGACTCCCCTTTTCGTGAAGGGGATTTTTTATCGGGACTTTCATATAAACGGCCATGAACCGGCGTTCACAACGAAACATGAAAGCCGGAACACCGGACACCGAATAGTCCGTTCCCGCTCCCTGAGCCTGCCGAAGGGAAACTTTTCAGGATTTTTTATCTGAAAATATTTTCATAATCGGGGCGAAAAACCCGGCTTTTTCATGAGCATTTATATCTGCTGTGAATTTCATATTATCTGGGACATCTGTGGGACCTTCGCGTCCTCTGCGATTAAAACAAGGTGGGAAAAATGGGAACTGAAGAACACAAAAAAAATGCTGTAAAACAGCTTAAAATCGGAATTATAACCCTTTCAAGCACCCGGACACTGACAGATGATGAAAGCGGTCACTGGATCAGGGAGCAGGCTGAAAAGCAGGGGCATGGGGTGATTTTTCATCGGGTGATTCCGGATCATGCCGGAGCTATTGCCGAAACTGTGTCTGGCGTGATTAACGACCGTGCCCCTCACGCTTTGCTGCTGACGGGCGGGACAGGAATCAGCAGTAAAGATGTGACCATCGAAGCTGTCTCGCCCTTGTTTGAAAAAAAACTGACAGCATTCGGGCCGCTTTTTGCACATCTGAGTTTTGAAGAGATCGGTTCCGCCGCACTCTTGTCCCGTGCATCCGCGGGGGTGATCCGGGGAACAATCGTTTTCTGTATGCCGGGAAGTCTGAAGGCGTGTAAACTGGCCTGTGACGCGCTTATCTTTCCTGAACTGGGGCATATTGTAAAACATATTCATGAAGGGTAAATACCGGCCAGAAGTTTTCCGGGGTCTGACTCACACAAAGGCACAGAAAAGGGGGCATCTTCATAGAAGCTGAAAATGAAAAGCAGTTTACACTTTTTCTGACTGCAGAACGACTTTTCAAGTCGTTCGGAACGGGCGCATTTACAACTTGGGGGAGTCCCGGAGGGACTTCTGAAAATAGCCCGGCAATTTATTGCCGGGGCGGATATCCCCCGTTTTTTTCAGTCCCGGAGGGACTGAATGATCCGGAATACTCACCCGGCAATGAATTGCCGGGCTGTTTTCAGAAGTCCCTCCGGGACTGAAAGTTACTCCCCCAACTTATAAATACGCCCGTTCGGAACGATTTGAAAAATTGTTCTGCAGGAAAGTGTGAACTGGCAAATGAAGGATGCCGAAAAGGGCATTGATCTTCGTATTGTCTGAACTCGGATTTGCAGGATTAAAGGATAAACAGGATTTACAGAATGTTATCCTGTCAGTCCTTTACCGTGAAAATACGTTTTCATAGCCGGGGTGATCGCCCTGATCATGAGCGTTTAATCCTGCAAATCGTGGTTCAGAATAAATATCATGACCTATTTTAGCACAATATCATCGTAAGAAGAAATTTCTTTAGCCAAGGCACTGACAGCGAGGTTATAGCGATGGAAATTGCCGATGAATTTCGGCATTGATACGACAAAGGGAATTCGAGGCCCGCAAGGTGATCGTGCCTGCCTCCATCTTGGTGAAACTGCTGCGGAAGTGCTTGACGAATCCATTGTGGCGTGCAAAGGGCACTACACCACTTTTTAAGTTCGTCCCCCCTTTTTTAAAGGGGGCCGGGGGGATTTTATGTTACAAAAAAAGGGTGTTGCGGCAGAAATCCCCCCTGCCCCCCTTTAAAAAAGGGGGGAGGAATTTACAATTTGCTGTAGTACGCGTGTCCCCAAAGAAAAGCAGAGGATAAAACATGACTGACGCCTTTGATCATATCCTGTGGTGGGTGCGGAACTGACCCGTGAGATATATCCGGCTCTTCCCATCACCCCGGACGAGATCGCGGATGTAAACATACCCGTGTAAGAATCTCCCCTAAATCCATATGTAATCAGTTTTTTCCGTGTTCTGCGGATACCTTACTTAATTATTGACAAAAGACATGGAATTTGATTTTATATGGGCATGGTACGAATGGCGAGAGCAGCAGGGATTTATGAAAACCCGTCTGAATCTGAGACCCCGGGAAGCTGTTTAATCAGTACGGGGACAGGCTTGTCTGTGTCCGATACCGGCATGATGAAAAAAGAAAAAACTTGTTCCTATATATGCAATTAATTTAAGTGATAAAATCGCATAACAATTTAAATTGGTCAATAAAATCTTATAAAAATGGGTGCTTCAAATATTATTAAAACAGACCGACTTTTACAATTTATACTGGCAACAGCAGGACAGGAAGATTTTAAAAACCGTGAACTCGGGCCGATCCATTTGATAAAATACATTTATCTTACCGACTTGGAACATGCGGAACATTATAACGGCATAACTTATACATCTCTGCCGTGGAAATTTCATCATTTCGGCCCTTGGTGCAATGAAGCCTGTTTAAGAATTGAGCCTGCATTATTTGCTATCGGGGCCGAAAAAAAAGTTATTGAATTGGAAAAACCTGATTATCACGGTGAATTTGTAAGATGGTTCATAAACAATGATGAAGTATATAATAAACTTGAAAGACAACTTCCTTTGGTCATAACAACTTCTGTTCAGAAATATGTACACAAATTCAATGCGATAACCGAAGATATTCTTCACTTTGTGTACAAAACATGGCCCATGCTCAGAGCAAAGCCCGGAGATATATTGGACTTCGGTATTCCCGACTATATTAAAAAAAATTCTGATGTTACAAAAAGTATTCCCGATAACTTGTCGGTAAGGCAGAAAAAAAAGAAAAAACAGGCTATTGATGCATTGAAAGAAAAATTCAGGAAAAAGCTTGAAGATAAGAAAAAAAAACCGAAACTTCGATTCAGCCCTCCTCCATATGACGATATTTATCTTGAAGGGCTGAAAACATTGGATTCTTTAGCCGGAGAACAGATAAAGACCTTAAAAGGAACTGTCAGTTTTTCTGACGATATCTGGAAATCCGAAGCGAGGTCTGACCCGGATGTACCCTGATGATTCTGTTCAGTACATGACAGACGATTGGTGGATTGAAGATGATTCTTTTGAATATTGCCGAGGAAGGCTGATAAGGGCTTTTTTACCTCACACAGATCAAATCCCAAAACAACTGATTGCAACCGGACGTTCGGAACCCACCGATCACGGACGCGCAAATTTTTCAATAGAACCTCTCAGAATCAGACAGCCTCAGAAAAAGCCCATGATTCCTGTTGCCGCTCTTCCGGCTTTCGGGAATGAGATAAATGCGATATACAGGGCTAAAAAAAGACCGGCAATAATAATTTGCGAAGGCGGCGAAGTTGTTGATAAAAAACTGATTCTCGGCAAACCGAAGTGGCAGACATCTCCGACAATTCTTGTCGCCCTTATTACGGTGTTGATGAGGGAGGAACAAGAGCCGGTTTTAATCCTGAATTCATAAAGCGTGTAAGACATTGTTTATATCCTCAATTCATATGGGACAACTTACCTGTCAGCGGTGCAGACGAATCAATTCTGAGATTGGATCATATTCAGCCTGTCGGAAAGCATCGTGATGCAACTGAGCTTACAAAGTATCGTCTTAGCGAAGATGCTCTCACGATTTTTGACGAATGGCTGAGATGGCTTATCTACGGTGATTTTACAGAAGACAGCCTGTTATTACTTTTTAAACAAGATATCAGACAGATAGAAAAATCTTTTGGCGCAAGATAAAAAGGAAGGGAAAGAATTATGGAATTATCTGCTGAGTTTGACGAATCCCAGTTTGAGAAATTACAGGAAAAAGCAAAGCTTCTCGGAATCCTGCCAAAGCAGTTGATAAAAGCGGCTGTCACCGATCTTCTGAATATCCGGGATGAGGATTTTCTTTCGGCAGCAGACTATGTTTTCAGCAAAAACAAAGAATTATACAAGAGACTGAGCTGATGCGCTATCTGAATCAGGGCGGCACTTGCACTGCCCAGACAGTTTTTCGTAGAAACCGAACTCTATTAATTGACAAGGCTGCGATTCTCTGCTTTTCAATCGTCAAAAATCATCCGTTCGTTGACGGAAACAAAAGGGTCGGACACATGCTTTTCTTGTTCTGAACGGAACGGAGGTGTCGGCAGATGTTGATGAACAGGAGCAGATATTTTTGAATCTCGCTTCCGGCGAGTTGAGCCGTGAGGAATTTCTTTCATGGCTTCAGAATAATGTCAGACACAGAAAAATCTGAATCGGGCGGCCATGTCCGTGTCGGCATCGAGGACAATTTCTATTATCGCAAAGGAGAACCTGCAAAATCGAATGCCCAGTTGGTCGGGTGGTGCGGATCGCGGGTGAGATGAACCGGCCCGTCGCGACATTGGGACAGGCCAGGGAAATGCTCGGACTTTAGCGGTCAGTAGAAATGGCCTGGAACATCCTGCCTCAGACTTTCCCCCATGCAAGTCCCAAATGGATCATCATCGGTATGTATCATGAATTTTGAAAGCATATAATTTTATATCGGTGATGATTTTAACCCGGAATTCGCTACTTGCTCCACCGGGGACTTTCATGGCTTAATAGTCACTGAAGGTGCCCGCGCATGTGCAAAAAGTTCTATAGACACCTCATTTAATTATCTTAATTATTTAATTTTAATTATTGACAAAAGCCGTGGAATTTGATTTTATATGAGCATGGCGGGGATTCCCCAAAATATGAATTTATGAAAATCCGTCTGAATCTGAGACCCGGAAGCTGCTTAATCAGCCGGTATCAGGAGATTCGGGGAAAAAGATATTCAGAATAAAGTAAGAAATGAGCATGAAATTATGGATGATTTCTTACAGGGGAAGCCTGAACTACTTGTTTCCTGACAATAATTAATTAAAATAATACAGAACCGGTTATGGCCGGAAAATTTGTTCCTATACTCAGAAACCTTGTATGGTCGGGAGAA
>JAUCGG010000286.1 GCA_030378015.1 Desulfococcaceae bacterium HSG8 | reverse complement strand
GGACTGCAGACTGTCATTCCGGGCTGCGACGTGAGCTCAGCCGAACGGAAAATTAAAAAACGGATGTTTTTTAATTTTAACCCGGAATCCGCTGTTTACATGCTTAACCGGAAACTTTTCGATCTGCTGACAATGTTCAAATCACAAATCACAATGGAAATTCAGTCTCGGTAGATGGAAAGCATCCCGAAAAGCTCGCTTGGGATTGACAAATCCCAAGCATTTCCGGCGGATTTGTCAATCCGTCGGGAGCGGTTCGGGGCATTTTCCATCTATTGAGTCTTGGTTGCAATTGTATATTGAAATTTGGGATTTATTTGAGATTTGTACATTGAGATTTGGGATTTTCCGGATCAGGGGGATGAGAATGAGAAAAATTCTTAAAACAGATAAATTGCTCGTTATGGCCTTCAGCTTGGCGGTCATGGCAATAGCAGGATTTACAGCCTCGCCTGTCCGCGCGCAGGAACCCCGTCCCCCTGATTCGCGGGAGCAGCGTGGTCATAAGATCAAAAAGCCCGGCCGGAATATTATACAGGAATCTGGCCACCGCATCGAAATCCGGATGAAACGTTCCCGCAAGAGAACTGGAAAGGAAGACAGAGTCAAAGCCGCATTTGTATTTAATTTTTTAAAATTTTCAGAATGGCCCCCGGGAACCTTCGAGGATTGCGAAAGTCCCATCACCCTTTGCATTGCATCAGATAACCTGTTCAGTGAGATTGTATCTTCTTTCGGACTTAAACTTGAAGGAATCGGAAAAGGTAAAGCATTTTATGCGCTACGCAATAAAACGGTCGGTGGCAGGAAGGTAAATGTGAAAGAATGCAACAACATCAAAGATACAGAGGGATGTCATGCTATTTTTATTTATTCGGACGACAGGGAATTTGTTCAGAAAATACTGGAAGCTGTAGAAAACAGGAATGTATTAACCATAGGGGAAATCGAAGGATTTAACCGTATGGGCGGAATCATTGACTTTGTTATGGAAGGAAACGCGCTCAGGTATCAGGTCAACTGGTGTGTTGCCAAACAGTGCGGTCTGATGCTGAGGTCACAGCTTCTCAAGTCGGCTCGGAAAGTTGAGAAGTGCGGACAACAGAGATGAATTTAAATTTACGATTTCTGTCCATCCGAATCGTAAATCGTAAATCTGAAATCGTAAATCATAAAGGGGTGATAACATGTTGATGTTTCAACGTCTTTCCATCCAACGCAAGCTCGTCATCATCATTATGCTTACCAGCGGTGTTGCATGTCTGCTGGGTTCCGTGGCCTTTGCGGTCAAGGACCTCATCATATACCGCCATTCACTTGTCAAGGGGCTTTCCGGCATCACCCAGGTCGTCGGGATAAACAGTGAGGGCGCGCTGCTCTTTAATGACCGGATTACCGCGGAAGATAACCTGGCCGCGTTACGAGCCATGCCTTATATCTTCTTTGCCTGTATCTATGATAATGAAGGAGAGGTATTTGCCACGTATCGCCGCGAGGATGTCAGTCCGGACGTATCCCCGCCCGGACACCAGGAATCTGGCCATTATTTTAAAAAAATGCATCTCGGGGTCCTGGGAGGCGAGTACCTGTTCCTGTTCCAGCCGATTCACTCCGAAAAGGAAATCATCGGAACTGTCCTCATCCAATATGACTTGGAAGAGATGCTTTTCAAGATGAGGGAAGCCGGTATTATCTTCATCGTTATCATGTTACTGGCCTTTTTTGTTGCGCTTATGCTGTCTCACCGGCTCCAGCGCATTATCTCCGACCCGATCCTGAAACTGACCCAGACCGCGAAAACTATCTCAAAAAAGAAGGATTTCTCGGCCAGGGCCATGTTTGTCTGCCATCAGGATGAAATCGGCATTCTTGTTGACGGGTTTAATGAAATGCTGGCAGAGATCCAGGCACAGGACATCGAACTGAAAAAGCACCGGGAAAACGAACTTAAACGTCAGCAGCAATATCTGCACAGGTGAAAGGGAGAAGTCGCCAGCCGTGTTGCTGAGCTGAAACAAACAAATATGGCACTGCGTTATGCCAAAGAGACTGCTGAGTCAGCAAACCGGGCCAAAAGCGAATTCCTGGCCAACATGTCCCATGAGATTCGCACCCCCATGAATGCTATCCTTGGGTTTACGGATCTGCTTCATGCCCAGGTTATAGACAAGAAACAGAAAAGTTATCTCGAATCCATTCAGTCCAGCGGGAAAAGCCTGCTGATCCTGATTAACGATATCCTTGATCTTTCCAAGATTGAGGCCGGTAAAATGGAACTCCAGCGCGAACCAGTCAATCTCTATTCCATCATTAATGAAATCAAACATATCTTTTCCCTGAAGATATCCGAAAAAGGGCTTGATTTTATCATAGACATTGCAGAGGATATCCCCCGGAGCCTGCTGCTGGACGAGGTTCGCCTGAGGCAGATACTGTTCAACCTAGTCGGCAATGCAGTGAAATTTACGGATAAAGGCCATATAAAACTTTGTGCTGAAAAAATATATGTAAAGGACGACAGAAGCAGGGTAGATCTGATAATGAAGGTCGAGGATAGCGGCATCGGCATCGCCCGGAAATCCAAAGAAAATATATTTGACGCATTCAAACAGCAGGACAGCCAGAATACGCGGAAATACGGCGGTACAGGGCTGGGTCTTGCAATTACAAAACGTCTGGTGGAAATGATGCAGGGGACGATCTCTGTTGAAGGCAAAACTGGCAAAGGGAGTATTTTCAGCATTATTCTCCATAATGTGGATATTGCAGCGACACCTGCCAGGGCCAGGTCAGAGAAAGGAGCATTTGATGATCAGACTATCCTGTTCGAACCGTCAACTGCCCTGATAGTGGATGATATTGAAACCAATCGTAACCTGGTGAAAGAATTTTTTGTGGACACCAATATCAGTGTTTTTGAAGCTGAAGACGGTGAAAGTTCCATCATACTCGCAAGACAATACAAGCCTGATGTCATCCTGATGGATATAAGAATGCCGGTCATGGACGGATACGAGGCAACGGAGCGTATTAAGAACGACGATGAGATAAAACATATACCGGTTATCGCCCTGACAGCTTCCGGAATGAAGGAAGATAAAGAAAAAATCATCCACAGCAAATTTGACGGGTTCCTGATCAAGCCTGTCAAACGCTCGGATTTGTTCCGTGAGTTATCAAGATTTATTATGTATTCCAGGAAGGAAAAAACGGAAAACGAAGGAGAAACAGAAGATGTTTCTCCTGAAACCCTGGATAAAATTCCTGAAGTAATTGACAGGCTGGAAAGCGAATTCAGACCACTGTGGGAATCTGTCCGGGAGAACAACAGTATTGCAGATATCCGCAAATTCGGAGATAACATGAAAGCATTCGGGGATGAATATTCGCTGAAGATTTTTCAGAAATTCGGAGATGAACTGATTTTGCAGGCAAAGATGTTTGATATTGAAAATATCGGTGTGACATTGGAGACTTATCCTGAATTAATTGAGAAGGTAAGAATGCTGAACGGCTGATTATTTTAGTGTCAGTAGATCGAAAAGTTTTTCCGAGCAGTGGATTCCGGGTTAAAATTAAAAAACATTCCCAAAAAGTAGGAAATTCTCGTTCCCAGGCTCTGCATAGGCTCTGCCTCGCACTTAAGTTTAAAATCGGTATGTTATACTGAATATCTCGCAAGGCAGAGCCTTGCAGGATGCATTCCCAGGTAGAGCCTGTGAACGAGTAACATATTGAATTTTATGGTCTTTACATTTAACCTACTTTTTGGAAATGCTCCCATCCGTTTTTTAATTTTCCACGGAATGACAGCTTGTTATCAGGGACGGACACCCGTCATTCCGGGGAAAATCGGAAAACGGATGTTTTCCGATTTTAACCCGGAATCCACTGTTTGCAAAAAATTTTCGATCTACTGAGTGTCATCAGATGGAAAGTGTTCCGAAAATGCTTGATAGGGATTGGCAAATCTCAAGCCTGCGGATTTTGCCAATCCCCGGGAGCGGTCCAGGGGCATTTTAAATCTGCTGAGTATTTGAGAGAAACCGTTTTTTTGAAACGACTTGGTTTCCAAGATGCGCCCTGATCTTCGTTTCGGCCATTCCCCTGCTCTGCTCCCGCGGGATTGACAAATCCGGCGGTCACATGGCTCGGATTTGTCAATCGTTCGACAGTTCGACAGGACTCGTCGAAGTCCGAGCCATGTGGCCCTAATGAAGATCATGGCCCCAAGATAAGATAATAAAAACCGAGTTCTTTGCAGAGGATTGTTATGGATGACAGAAATTTCAAAGTCCTGATAGTTGACGATGTTCCCAAAAATATCCAGTTGGCAGGGAGCATTTTGCAGAAACAGGAGTATAATATTTTTTTCGCCAACAACGGCTCCACCGCGCTTAAACTTTCCGAGACCAATGATTTTGACCTGATCCTCCTGGACATCATGATGCCGGAGATGGACGGATTCGAGGTCTGTGAACATTTGAAAAAGAACCCTCGAACCAGGGATGTCCCGATTATATTTCTCACCGCGAAAACGGACAGCGAAAGCACGATAAAAGGATTTGATACCGGTGCGGTTGATTATGTAACAAAGCCGTTTAACGAAAAAGAGCTGCTGGCCAGGGTAAAGACGCATCTCGAACTGAGACGGGCCCAGCAGGATTTATGGGAAGCAAATGCTACAAAAGACAAATTTTTTTCCATCATTGCCCATGACCTGAAAAATCCGTTTAATGCAGTTCTAGGACTTACCAATCTCTTTCTTGCCAAGTATGATAGTTTTGATGATGACAAGAAAAAAGAACTCGTTCAGATGGTGAACCAGTCTTCAAAGCATATGTATCAGTTGCTGGAAAATCTCCTGGACTGGTCAAGGATGCAGACCGGTAAAATGGAGTGGCATCCTGCAACCATTGATTTATATACATATGCTTTTGAAAACATTTACCTGTTGGAAAACAGTGCGGAGAATAAAAAAATTTGTCTGCGTTCGGACGTTGAAAAAGGCACACCTATTTATGCAGATCCCAATATGACAACAATGGTGATTCGGAACCTTGTGTCCAATGCGATAAAATTTACTGAGGAAGGCGGGGAGATCAGGATCATATCCGAGACAGACGGGGAGTATGAAGTGGTAACTGTCTCTGACACGGGAGTCGGTATCGAGGAAGAATATGTTGAAAAGCTTTTCAGAATAGATGCCCAGCATTCCACCCCCGGAACAGCAAAGGAACAGGGAACAGGGCTTGGGCTGATCCTGTGCAGGGATTTTGTGGAAAAAAACCACGGTAAAATATGGGTTGAAACCGAGGTCGGAAAAGGGAGCAAATTTAAATTTACCCTGCCGAAAATCAGGGTATGAACGGAAAATCCGCTTAACAGCGAGGGAGTTCATACCTTGGTATGTGCTTCTATATTGCGCTCTTTTCAGGGAATTCCCAAAAAATAACTCAGGAGTGCAAAAATAGAGCGAAGCGGTTTTTTTGCACCGCAAAATGCAAAAAACCGCTTCGCTCTATTTTTGCACTCCTCCTGTGTCTCAGATATCTGTGTAAGCTCTCAGAATATCATACAAAGAGGACAGATACCGACTTTTTTTCAGAAAAGCGCGGAAAAGCTTTGAAACCAGCATCCGTTTATGCTACATGATCAGATCAGAAATCCGGTTCTGATTGGCCGGATTATAAGATTAAGATCACATGTCAGACCGGAATCCGGAATGAGCAACAGTCCGTTCCGCGAACAGTAATATCCTGATTATCAGAACATTTATCGTCAGTTGCGGCAAAATAATTATAGTTTTATAT
>JAUCGG010000285.1 GCA_030378015.1 Desulfococcaceae bacterium HSG8 | reverse complement strand
AGCTTGCTTTGCGAAAATCCCCATCCCGGACAGGCAAAGCAAGCTTTGCACTCCTCTGAATTTATAACCCGAACATAAAATAATATTTATAGAATATTATCAATAGAATAACCGAATAACTCAAGCCCAAATCGGGCGTATTTACAAGTCAGGGGAGTGATTTTCAGTCCCGGAGGGACGACTGAAAATAGCCCGGCAATTCATTGCCGGGTGAGTATTCCGGATCATCACGTCCCGTAGGGACGACTGAAAAGCTTTTCAATCGTCCCTGCGGGACTGAAAAACGGGGACATTCGCCCGGCAATGAATTGCCGGGCTATTTTCAGTAGCCCTCCGGGACTGCTCCCCCAAGTTGTAAATGCGCCCGCCCAAAATCTGTATAATACAAAAGTAATTTTCCGATGAACTCAGTCCAACGCTTTGCGTTTCGCTGAATTTATAACCCGGACGTGAGACGATATTTATGGTATATTATCAGTAAAATAGCCGAATTCCTCAAGACGGGCCTTCACCCTGCTGAGATTTTTCGAATCAACCAGGATATGATAGTTCTCTGCTTTCAGAATATACCGTTTTAATATCTCATCTTTTGCGACCAGGGTAATCAGTTCCTTATCCGGTTTTAACTTGTAAACATTCATTGTTTTCCGGATATTTACCGGATCAGTCCTATCCAGAATTTTATCTATGAATTCCCGCCATATCCGCGGCGGCTCTGAAGAAATTCGTTCTCTGAACATCTTGATTTTCTGACGGATATCCTGTTTTGAATAGCACTCCTTCAGAAATGAGGAATAGTCAACTTTGTAACAGTTATCGCTGATTCTTTTGCCGATCTTCTCCAACGCCAGGGTCTTCAGTCTGTCCCTTCCTTTCATTGTGATCATCAGGCGATTTTCATCCAGTATGGCAGTTGCTTCCTCTTCCCGGATTTCAACATCATATCCATCCGTCAGACCTGTAACATAAGCTCCTCGTTTCGTCATCCGGATGTATTTCAGACCATCAAAGATTGAGAGGTATTTACTGTCTTTTTCCCGGAGGTGTTCATTTTCAGGAAGGTCATAGGCAATATCAAGGACTCCGAAACCTGCAAATAGGAACATCACTCCCTTGATAAAAGGCGTCAGTAATGCATCACGATAGAGGGCGGGCACTATATTAACCTGTTCATAGCCTGAATATCCTCCGTCTTCCTCATATCCCCTGTTAAATGACAGGTATCTTTCTGCAAACCCCTTGCTGACAATTTCCAGACTGACGTCCCTGTAAAAACAGTAATGGAGGAGATTTTCAATGGAAATCCATTGGGAAACCGGCAGTTTTTTTACCAGGGCCCAGAGGGAAGTTCTGACAACTCGTTCATTCTTCCTATGGCTTTGCTCATGATATCCGCTTCTTAAATTATGAATTCCCTTCAGATGATACAACAGTTCATTTAATTTATAGCCTCCGGAGGCTTTCCCTATAAAAAAATCGGTAAACAGTTTTTTAAGGAATTCAAGTGGATTATCAATCGGTTCTTTACCCGCATTTACCAGGAAATCAATGATCAGCCTTGTTTTCATGTATTGCAGCAATTTGTCCTTATCATCGTAAAATTCCCCAATATTACAGTATGAGACCATTTGCCTGAGAGAACTTACGAGAATTTTACCTGTGCTTTTGGAAAAAGCCAGATTTCCCTGGTGAACATAGCTGTGGAAAAGTTTTATCTGGCTGATTATCTGATCTTTATCTTCATAGGTGAAATCGGATTTTTCAATTGTATCAAGGGGGATGAGGCCCGCGTCACTTGGAAGCGGCAGATATTTTCTGAATAACTTACTGAGATCATCATGAAGATATAGATAATATTTATAAGAACTGCCGTTTGAACCGGAATAAAGAAACTTCCTGCGGACATTGAACAAGGCATAGTTATCATGGACGATATCTCTTGTCATGTTTCCAAAAGGAATTTTTTTCACTGTTATAATTTTTATGTTAAGTTTTTTCTCAAACTTCTTAACAGGACGTTCTCCGCCTTCCCATATCAGGGTGTTTAATATTTTCTTTACATCCTCGGGAAGGAAGGACAGAAATTTCCGGAAGTGTTCCTCATCAGAACATACCCTCGCGAACATACGGACCAGTTCCCTTTTCTTCATTTTGCCTGCTGAGGGTTTCCCTTTATATGAGAAATGATGCAGATAGCACCTGTACAGTTTTCTAAGCGAATCAACATCATAAACATCATCAATGATCTTCTCCGTGCCAGTCATGGGAGGCGAGTCTGATTTTTCTCTGAGCCTCTGGTCGGAAGCTTTTGCAAGGGCTGACTCCCATCTGGCGATGACTTCAGGTATGATATCCCGGATCAGCGGGTCAGGATCAGAACGCAGTTTATCGAGTATCCCCCTGGACCAGGGGGTATCGTAATCGGAAAGTGCGGTAAGAACGCGTCCTTTTACCTCCGGATTCGGATCCTGGACTGCCTTTTCCAGCAGTGCCCGAACTTCTTTATTCCCAGGCGCGATTTTTCCCGCGGATAAAACAATATTAGAATAAAACTGCCACGGTTCCGTTTCACACATTTCAAGCAGTAACGGCAGGATATCTTTGCCTGCTGCCACGCAGGTCTCATATGCGGTCTGCCGCACGCACTGCGCCAAAGGATGCGGCAATATATATCCGAGGTTCTGAACAAGAGATCTTTTCAGGGTATCCACATCCTGGGGACTCTGTTTCGAGGTGAGGGTTTCTGCTTCTTTATATCTCCAGAGGACAGCCAGACGCCAGCGAAACTCTCCCTCCGGGGATAATGCATCTTTGAATCTTGAGAAATGCCATGCAGCGATCTCCTCCTGCTCACCGAGGGTTTTCAGTGCTGACTCTGTGCAGGATATACATATATGTCCTATCGGTGTCTTGCAGGCCGTTGCTGTTTTCTGTTCCCGGCACCCCATGCATCTGACTGCCTGATTTTCGATCCATGATGATTCTGATTCTATACACTCCAGGTGATCCTTTAACTCTTTAATAAATTTGCGAATAATTTTACGCATTATTACGCTCTCCCTACAGTTCGGAACTTCGAGCTATGCCCCTGATCTTCGGAATTCTTAAATGTTTCCCCGAAATTTTTTTTTCTGATCTGTAAGCCCCTGTCAGGCAGGGATTCATGAAATCTCATTTATGTAAGAGCCGTTATTAACGTGGTTTTTCTGGTTTCAGCTTATTGTAACGGGTGCAATTAAAAGTGTCAGGTGAGCCGGGTGAGCCATCCTCGTTCCCGAACTCCGTCCGGGAACGCGATTGCAGGCAAAACTCCGTTTTGCATGGCAGACAGAGTCTGCCGGGCAGGTGTGTTCCCAGACGGAGTCCGGGAACAAGGACACATACTGAACCTGACACTTTTAATTACACCCTATTGTAACTATGTCTTTTTTCCTGAAAGGTTACTGATCTGTCAGGTTTTAATTATCATATATTTTAATATTTTAACCACGAAACACACGAAATACACGAAAAAGAGAGCGTCCTTCATTTTCCGGTTCGCGGTTGCCGAAGGCGGAACTGCGAACCCGGAGTGTCAGCTACCTCTATACTGATATGAAAGATACCGGAAAAAGAATATAATTTCGTGTCTTCCGTGTCTTTCGTGGTTAAAATTTTAGCGGTGAAAATAAGAAATGCTGTGAAAATAAATTAAAACCGGCTGTTGCGGAGTGACGAATCTGCAAATCCCTTATACCCGGTATCTTGCTCTTAATCTTAATCTTGCCCTTGCTCTTAATCTTAATCTTGCTCTTGCTCTTGTTCCTGCTTGATAAGAGCAAGAGCAAGATAAAGAGCAAGATACCGGGTATATTAATTTGGGGGAAATACCTTACGATAATTCCATCTTCAGGCGATTTATTTCATTCCTTCGAGCCTATTATTTTCTGCTCGTTCTTGTGTGAAAGCTTCTTTAAATTTTTCAATTAGTTCTATACCGTGTTAAAATTCGAAATAAACCTCTCAGAACAGTAAGGTAAAAGATACCATATAAGAGTATGGAAATCAAGAAAAAATAGAAATCAGTTCTGCACAGCAACGTATATGTAAAAATGCCTGTTGACCTCATGGGAAATTCATATTATAATAGATCTACTGCGCGGGACTGCGAACCCAGAGTGTCAGCTACCTTTATGCTGATATGAAAGATACCGGAAAAAGAATATGATTCCGATAATTCCGTGTCTTTCGCGGTTAAAACTTTCGCGGTTAAAAATCAGTTTTATAATTTCCCGTACAACAGAAAAACAGGAAGAAAAGCTGTGAAAATAAATTAAAACCGGCTCCTGCGGAGTGACGGATCTGCAAATCCCTTATAAGCAAGGCTTCCCGTATCAGAACTGAAATTTCGGGAAACCTTTAAGGATAATGAATGAGGTGCTGAAATGTATGGAGTGCCTTATTCTCAGTCGAACGAATGCTGAAGCAAAAATATGAAAGGACCAGCCATTTATGCAATATCCGTTACCTGAAATCATAGGCAATCCGGAGCTTCTGGTGGGCCGGGAAAAGGAATTCGCTCTCCTGGATAAATGGATCGGCCGGATTCCGAACAGAATGGCAAAATCAAGAGCCATTCTTGCACGTCGCAAAAGCGGTAAAACCGCAATTGTCCAGCGTATTTTCAACAGGCTGTGGAGTGAAAACGGCAGGATAATCCCGTTTTATATCAATGTCAAAGAGCGGAAAGTCTGGCTTGCGGATTTTTCCGTGAGTTTTTTCAGGATATTTGCATCCCAGTTTATTTCATTTTTGGAGCGGGATGAATTCATGGTAAAAAATCCGCTTACACTTGAAAAAATCAGGGATTATGCATTATCCGAAGGTTTTTCGCATATGGCTGATGATGCGGAGTATCTTATGGATAATTACTGATTATAACGGATTTAGGGGATCTCCCTCCGATCCCTTTTTATACGAAAAAATACTGCCGGGAAAACGGCCTGACGTATATGACAGAACATGACAGAGTCATCGCGTATCTTAACGATCTGAATATGTACGAATATATCGGCCTTCATAATAATGAGGATATTGCTGTTCTGACCGACAGCGGTTATGACAATAAAAAAATACAGAACGCTGTTCTGAACAGGGGGTGGCATTTTATAATGGCTCTGAAAAGTTCCCGGGGCCTGAAATCGGAGGCAAAGTATGCGAAAACTCCGAAATCCCGGGAATGGGACAGAACTGACTGTTTTTTCAGAAATAAAAGAAAGGTAGCACGGGAAACCGTACGTATTCTCGCGGACGGTCCGAAAAGAAAGCGGAAGGATTTCCGCGTAAGACATACCGAAGTTTTTCTGAAGGGTGTCGGAAAAATAACAGCGGTATGTTCTGAAATTAAAAAGAAAAAGCGCGGCGGATGCCGCAAATATATCGCATGCAGTGACCTGAAAGCATCTCCCCGTCAGATCCTCATCGCATACAGATTCAGATGGAAAATTGAAATCTTCCATAAAAACGTAAAGATGCATCTCGGATTCGGAGATATCGCGACAAAAAGTTTTTCTTCTGTCGAATCGCATGTATACCTTGTATACTGTGCTTACATTCTGCTGCAATCCGATCTTCCGGGGGTCGGAAAAGACGGGACGATACCCGTGAAGCAGCATAAAGTTGCAGGTGTCCTTGCAAACAGGAAAAATGCATGTATTATCCATGATTTAACAAAAATAGGCGGAGCTGAAAGATATAAAAACGAATTAAAATCGGTTCTTGCATAATGACGGATTCCTGATTCCCTGTCAGACAAGGCTTCACGGGTTAGGATTAAAATTTCAGGCAACCTTTAAGTA
>JAUCGG010000335.1 GCA_030378015.1 Desulfococcaceae bacterium HSG8 | reverse complement strand
GCGTGATGTGTGAAACTTGTCAGCAGATCGAAAACTTTCCGATTTGATGACAAGTTTCAGAGTCCGATTTTTCGGATTTTGTAATTTCCTATAAAAATCCCTGCGGTTTAAGGCGATTTTCAACAATGAATATACCAGACTGAGGTTTGCAGTTCCGCCTTCAGGCGGTGTCACGCCGCCTGAAGGCGGAACTACAAACTGGCCCGGTATATTCTTTTCCGGAAATCACCTAAAAAAACTTATAATTTTCTATAAAAACAAAAACCTGATGAGATGAATGTTTATACCAGTCTGATTATTGTGGGTTCTCTGGCTGTCGGCATTTCAACATTCCTGCCTTCTCAGATACCGGGCATATATACGTCCTTCATATCGGCATTTCTTTCCACGCTCCTTTCCTTACTTGCTGCATTTCTTATTACCAAGCAATCTGTGGAAGAAGAATATAATGAAAAAATGCGTGAACTGAAAGAAAACTATGAAAATAAGATACGCGGTCTGAAAAGAGAATATGATACAACAACCCTTGAAAAGACGATTCGGGATGGCACACAGACCCTCATTAAAAACGCGCTGGACTATTTCAAGCTTGAGAACATAAAAAATGAAATGGGTAATTCCGCGGCCATCTCTAATCTGCAGCTTGATAAGTACGGACAGATTATAGAATTATTAGCTGAATTTTCTCTTATCCTGCCGGATTTCAAAGAAAATCGGGAAATTGTTCAGCGGGAAATTGATCACCAGATTACCATATATCTTATAGATGAAAAGCCCTTTGCCACATTTTTGCAAAGGATCATGGAAAAGTACCTGGTAACAGTTAATAAAAAAATGCGAGAAAAGATCGAACAGACGGGCGACGGGGGCGTGAAGACATGCCCGCGGTGTGCTGAACATGTTCTTATACAGGCCAATGTCTGTAAGTATTGCAGTTACGACTTTAAAGTAATTCCCCAAACTCCCGATCATAGCGCAATAGCGCTGGATCGCCTTGAAAAGGGAAAGAAATTATATCGCTTGGCTAAATATAACGAAGCAATTGATATCCTGAGCAGCGCGATTGAATTAAAGCCGGATTTCGCAGCCGCATATTATAACCGGGCCATCATTTATTATAAAATCGGCGATGATAAAAAGGCAGAAAGCGATCTGAAAGAAGCCTCCTACCTGGGGTATAAAAAAGCGAAGAAGCTGTTGGAAAAAATTGAATGAAGGGATGTCTGAAAATTCAGCAGATACTAAAATTCACTGGTTAATTCGGAAGTCTTCTGAAACAGATTCGTCCATGTCACGGTCCGGAGAAGCGGCCTCAAATTCAATGGTAAATTCCGGCAACTGATCCGGCACATCGAAAAATACCAGCATAAACGGAACCTTTTTATCGGATCCTGTTTTTACATTCGATCCGTTGCTATACGAAAGGCGGTTTCTGATGGTATCCGGATCCAGACTGTAAAGTTCTTCATCTGACAGGATATTCCCGCAGCAGGATCTTTCGTGTTCCACGGGGAACCTGCCCTTTATACGAAGCTTTCCTTTCACCTTCAGCAACTTTATGACTTTGTTTTCTAATTTACCGCTTATCACAAAAAGTGTGCCAACCCTGGAATTTTTAACAAATCTGCCATTTATCATTTTTACCCCCGGGGCTGTATCCCCGGTCGTGCTGAGATGCCCCCGTGTGCGATATAGTTCGTAACCAGCGGCTAATAAAACTGCAAGACTGAAAATAAGTATGGAAATCAGCACCTGTTTTATCAGGTCAGGTTCCGCATTTTCACCAACATCGGCAGCCTGAACTGTTCCTGTATTGGTTAACATTCCCAGGGGTTCTGTTTCCTCATCCTGGTCGTTATCGCTTTTTTTCTCCGCTTGCGAACTGTACGATAAATCTTTTTTATTAATATCTTCATCATACCCAGGTCCCAGTTCAAGTTCGAGTTCAAGCTCAAGCTCAAAATCTTCTTCCTGCTTCTCCTCTTTTTCGCACTCCAGATCAAGATCGAATTCAAGATTCTTTTTCCTTGATATTTCGCATTCGGAAACATCCAGATCCAGTTCAAAGGGTTCTTCCGATTCTTCAATCTCTACGTCAGGTTCGTTTTTCAGATATAGTTCAAGCTCAAGTTCTTCTTCATAAAATTTCTTCTCTGTTTCAATATCTGTTTCAAAATCAATCTCAGGATCAATACCCAAATTAATCCCCAAGTCTTCTTCGTCTGATCCAGCAATATCAGCAATATATGGATATTCATCAGGTTTCTTTTCTGTCTCAAGCTCTTTCTCAGAATCGGTTTCTGTTTCAAAATCAGTTTCCAGATCCGAACTGATCCCAAATCCTTCTTCGTATAGTTCGGCAACACCTTGATTTTCATCAGGTTTTTTTTCTGTTTCAATATCCGAGGCGGATGCTGTTATCTTTCCAAGTTCTTTCTCAGACTCGGTTTCCGGATCCGAATTAATCTCAAAGTCTTCTTCGTCTGGTTCAGCAACATCCGAATCAGATTTCTTTCCGTCACTCTTTACCTGGTCCCCAGGCAATACATCCGGGTCAGGTTCATCCGCTTCTGTAGAATCCTCTGTCGCATAAGTCAGTTCGGGGAACTCGTCTGTATCGAACAGATCAAAGTCTTCATATTCGTCTGCCTGGCTTTCAACATCAGGGATCCCTGTTTTTCCTTCAGCGTCATCTGTGCCTATTTCCATGTCCATGTCCGAAAAGATATCCGGCAGCAGGCTGTCATCTTCCCCTGGTACGTTTCTTTTGCTGACATCAGGTTCGGGATATTTCTCTGATCCGCTTTCAAAGAACAATGCTTCAAGCTCATCAAAACCGAGGGTTTCGTCAAGCGCATCATATATATCTTTTTCATCAAAGATTATATCCGAATCTGCATCATCATATAATTCTGCATCCGGATCAAAATCAAATTCAATCTCTTCCTCAATCTCTTCCGAATATTCGTTATCTGTAAGATCAAAATAAAAAAATTCCTGATCTTTTTGAAAAAAATCAGAATCCTCATCAGAATCAAGGTCAGGATCAAAACCGGAAAGCTCCGCAATCTTATCTTCTCCATCGTTTTTATCCTTGATTTCTGATGCGAAATCAGATTCGTATGTTTTTTCCCCTGGAATAACTTTATATCTGTTTTCATCCGGATCTGGCTTGGAATCCCCCGTGGTTTCTTCGGCCAGCAAAGGTTCTGTTATCGCCTCAAGGATATCATCAAGAAAATCTTCCGGCGTGTTGACAGGATCAAAAGACGATTCAGATTTCCCCATTAACGATACAAGTTTTTCCTGGCATGTCTCGCATTCCGTGAGGTGCTCCTCAAGTCGTCCGGTTTTCCGAGTATCCAGGCTGTCTCCGATATATTCGGATAAAAGCGATTTGGCTTCTTTACATTCCATTTTATCACATTCTTTTTTATTTGAAAATTGAAACGTGATGCGTGAAACGTGAAACGTGAAACGTGATGCGTGAAACGTGATGCTTTTGCCGGTTCAACTGAAGCAGAGTGTTTTATTCGTTTCACTAAGTGCTTTGCTTTGTTTCAGAAATAATGTCCCGGTAAATTCCCCGGAGTGCAAAGCTTGCTTTGTTCCTCATGCACAAAGCAAGCTTTGCACTTCGCGTTCGGAAACATTCGTGTAACCGGGACATTAATTTTGAAACAAAACTCTAATAAGTCTCCAATGATGCTTCAATTTCTTTAAGAAACCGACTCTTTCGGGACGATTCGTTTCTTCTGAATTTTGCATAACTCATAAAGAGATACTTCTCCGCGCGGGTGACAGCAACATACATCAGCCGCCTTTCCTCCTGGAGTTCCACATCGGACTTTGATATTGTTGACCGCCAGTGCGGAAAGATGCTCTCTTCGCAGGCCACGATAAATACGACACGATATTCCAGTCCTTTGCTGGCATGTATTGTGGAAAGTTTTACCCCTCGATCTTTATCTTCCTCATCTTCGTCCCGGTCTTCTCGGACAAGATCAGCTTCCTCCAGATATTCAGTAAGGGTTTCTTTTTTGGAAGCCAGCCAGATCAGTTCCCTGATATTCTCCTCCCTCGAATCATGATTCGTTGAAGTGGATTTTGAATATTTTTTAAGATAATCCATATATCCGGATTTCAGCAAAACTTCGCGGATCGCTTCATCGGGCTTCATGCTTCTGATTTCATCAAGTGTATGAATCAGTTGTGTGAGCGCGTTATGAATCTTTTTTGGCATCACTCTTTCCGCCAGTACCTTTCGTGCCACTTCCTGGAGACTCATTCCTTCTGTCCGTGCATCCCCGATCTTCCTGATCGTTTTATCTCCGATCCCGCGTTTCGGGATATTGATAATTCGGTCAAAAGATACGTTGTCTCTGATAAATACGGCGGATTTAAGATAGGAGTTGATATCAAGAATCTCCTTCCGCTCGAAAAATCCCCTGGAACCCATCATCTGATAGGGAATGCCGGACTTCCTGAATACCTGTTCAAAGGACAGGGAGCAGAATTTGGTTCTGTACAGAACCGCCATATCCTCGGGCGGAATTCCCATTTCTGAAAGAGTTCCGACTTTTCTGGCGACCCATCTTGCCTCCTGTTCTTCGCTTCCGAAACTGTGAAGTTCTATGATTCCTCCCCGTTTTTCGGAAAAGCATTTTTTTTCCATTTTGTGGGTGTTGTGTCCGATCAGGTTATTGGCAATCTGCACGATTTCGTCCGCGGAGCGGTAGTTCTGCTCCAGTCGGAAAATTTTTGCATTCCTGTATTTTTTCGGAAAAGAAAGAAACTGGTCAATATCGCTTCCCCGGAACCGGTAGATGGATTGCCAGTCATCCCCCACGCAGAAAAGATTTCCGTTTTTAACCAGCAGGTCAGTCAGCAGGGCCTGGAGCGGGTTGGTGTCCTGGAATTCATCACACAGGATATACTGAAAAAGATTCTGATAACGTTCCCGGATATCTTTATAATCTGTAAGCAGATCGCTGGTTTTTACCAAAATGTTATCAAAATCCACAGCATTTGCATCATAAAGCATGGCTTCGTATTTATCAAACACGTCAGCCAGTCGGATAATGTGGGCAACATGGGTTTGCCGGTCAAAATAGGTTTGGGGATTACCGGAATTTTTTGCCTTGGAAATATGGGCAACAACGGCCGGAACATGCTTTTTGTCAAGATTCAATTCCACGATGATCTTTTTGATCAGTTCCTTCTGATGGTTTGCGTCGTATATCTGGAGATTTTTCTTATAACCCAGCAGGGTGCAGTGTACCTTCAGGATTCTGAAGCACGCGGAATGATAGGTCCTGACCCACGGGAACCTTTCTATGGGAAGCCCGGTTAATTCCACAAGCCTTGACTTCATTTCATCCGCTGCTTTATTTGTAAAGGTGATTGCCAGAATTTTGTCAGAATCACAGCCATTTTCGATAAGGCTTGCAACCTTGTTTGTAAGTACCGTGGTTTTTCCCGAACCTGCACCGCTGACAACCAGTGTAGGGGAACCGTTAAACGCTATCGCTGCTTCTTGTACGGGAGACAATTTCAATATTATTACCTCTTTCTGATGTTTTCAGCCGAGGATCGTTCCCTCGGTATTCATTAACGCCATGTGCAACTTTTTTTAAATAATGCCACAAAGACACAAAGACACGAAGAAACAAAGAAACCTTCGTGAGACTTCGTGCCTTTGTGTCTTTGTGGCATTACGTGGCATTATAAGTTGAACATAGCGTTCATTAGGGAATTTCCAAAAAAAATAACTTACCCGCTGTGTTTTCAGGACAGGGACCCATTCTCAGTAATGATACCGGGCCGGTTTTCCGGTCGTCACAGGACACTGACTGATCATTTCTGTAATAATATCCGTGCGTATCCGTGTCCGATACGGCGGGTATA
>JAUCGG010000284.1 GCA_030378015.1 Desulfococcaceae bacterium HSG8 | reverse complement strand
TACTGAATACTGAATACTGCATACTGCATACTGAATACTGCATACTGCATACTGCATACTGAACAAAAGCGGAGAATGGGTGAATCCGAAGTGCGGAGGAAAATTCCTGTTCCCGGTATGCTCGCTTTCAAAGGTATTCCGCGGGAAATTCATCGGAGGACTGAAGAAAGCGTATTACGACGGAGACCTGGCAATACCGGAGGAGAAAGCGGAACTGAAGAGCCTGGAAGGATTCGAAGAATGGCTGAAATCACCTCGCCCGCAGATGGGTGGCATACGCGAAAGCCGAAGCCCGAGCAGAGCCATGTGGCCGAAAACAGACAGACTCAGACCTCTTTCCCGGCTCTTGATACGGAAAGGATTGTGTCCAGTTTTAACAATCTGAACAGATCATAAACCATTTCGGAAACATTTTCGATCCGGATGCTTCCTCCGCATACTGACAGTTCTTTGTTAAAGAGCAGCAGTTTGCCGATACCTGAACTGCCAATATGCGTAACTGTACTGAAATCAAAAATTATTTCACTGACAGAAGATCTGTCCAGTTCAATGAAACATTTTCTGAGTGCTTCAGCTTCCTTTTCGCCGATTTCTCCGGTTACTGTAAAGAGAACACATTCCTTTTCCTGGGTGACAGAGATTTCCATTTTTCTTCCTATACTATGATCGAAGTTTTCCAAATTTTACAGGTTCTTGCCTCCGGAGTACAAAGCTTGTTTTGTAAAAATTCATAAGCTATTTCCGGCGGCTCATGTCTCCGATCTGAAACGCTCTGGTACAAAGCAAGCTTTGTACTCCGCGGGTCAGAAATTGTGTTTCGATGAATTGTACATCCTGCCCCAGTTTTTTTGCTTCCTGTCATACCATTGGCAAACCGCGTCCCAGTTTGTCAACATATCCCAGGTTCTCCATGACACGCATCAGCACGGGGTTACGGCAACGCTGGTCACCGGAAGTTTATCAACTGTGACTCCCAAACCGAGGGATAAATCCCCCGGCTGAAAGCTCAAGCAGCCTGAAGGGTGCAATTAAAAGTGTTAGGTGCGCCTCGTTCCCAAACTCCGTTTGGGAACGCAATTGCACGCAAAACTCCGTTTTGCATGTATGGCAAACGGAGTTTGCCGGGCAGGTGTGTTCCCAAACGGAGTTTGGGAACAAGGACTTCCTAACACTTTTAATTACACCCCAGCCTGAAGGCAGCTATGGTTTTAGCTGGCTTCAGCCTGCTTTCGCTCTCAACCGGGGGATTTATCCTTCGGATTTTATCCCCCGGCTTCCGGGATTTACCCCGCATTCATCTCATAAATATCTTTCAAAACATAAACATGATCATCCCATATCCTGTTAAACCGCGCGTCATCAACAAGCGGCTTCCTGATCATCTTCATGCAAAGCCCCATCTGATCCTCCGTGCTGCTCGGTTTGGAATAGAGCTGAAGGGCAAACTTTGAAAAATCCCTTACAAAAAAATCAAAGATCTGGTCAACAAGGTCATCTCCGATATCATAAATCTTTGCGTTTTCAAGGATAAGCTGACCATACGCGACCAGCGTAAAAAGTTCGCCCAGCGTGAGCAGGAAGTCAATGTCACGGGCCTGGGCTTCACTGGGCCTTGCCTTTATCAGAAATGCTTTAAGAACCTCTGTCTGGGACTTGAATATGTCCAGATTGGGCAGGTTAAAGCTGTTATACGCGGTATTGTAGTCATGAAACCGGATATTGCCCAGTCCTTTTGTGGCCCCCTGCCTGAACAGGAAATCGTCGTTTCCTGCCGTATCTTTTTTCGGTATCTCCGGGAACTCACCGGGATTAAAGAAATAGTTCGCCATGAACTTGATAATCAGGGCCATGTTCACATGAACCGTTCCTTCAAGCTTGGGCAGCGCGCGGATATCCCTTGCCGCCATCTCAAAAAACATATCCTTTTCAAAGCCTTTTGCAGCAATAACATCCCATAGAAGGTTGATCACTTCTTCTCCCTGGGTGGTGACTTTCATCTTCACTATCGGGTTGTACAGCAGATATCGCCTGTCATCGGGGGACGCTGCACGCATATAATCTGCTGATCTCAGAGCGAAAAGTTTCATTGACACCAGGCGAGTATATGCATCAACAAACAACTGGCGGATATGAGGAAAATCCGTGACATGCTTATTGTAAAGCACGCGATGTCCTGCATGATTGATGGCCTCGTAAAACGCGTGGGTGCAGAGTCCCACGGAAGCCCACCCGAGGTTATACTTGCCCACATTGATCGTATTCAGGGAGGAATCCCATGCCTCTCTCCCTTGCGAGAGGATATCCGCTTCGGTGACAGGATAGGAATTCAGAGCGAATTCAGCAACATAATTCTGGGAGTTGGTCACATTTTTTACCAGTTCATAATTCTCATTCCTCGGATCAGCGACAAAAAACACATAATCCCCGGTCTCCGAATCCTTCCCAAAGGTTGATACCAGTGCGGCTTCATTCGCGTTGCCTATATAATATTTCCCGCCGTCCGCCACATATCTGCCCTCACCCAAATTCGTCAGCATCATCTCGGTTGAGTAAAGATCCGCGCCGTGGGCTTTTTCGGAAAGGCCAAAGGCAAAGATTCCGCCATCCTTCAGTAATTTAGCTGTCTTTTTCTTTACATCCTCATTAGTTCCCATCCAGATGGGCCCCAGTCCGAGTATGGAAACCTGCCAGGTGTACCAGTAACACAATCCGTAAAAGCCCAGGATTTCATTAAAACTGCAATTCCGGAACGTATCCCAGCGGGTATCCCCGTCCCCGTATTCCGAGGGAGTGAGAAGTGTGGCAAAGACCTCCTCTTTTTTTACAAATTCCAGAAAATCGGCATACCATGCCCTTTCATGATCATTTTCCTTGAGCTTTTTCTTTCCTTTTTTTTCAAAAAACTCAATGGTTCGGGTCATGATATCCCTTGATTTTTCATCAAGGTGTTCGTATTTATCCTTTTTGGGGTTTAAAAGCATCATGATTTTGTTCCTCTTAGAAATTAAAATGCAGACGATGTGCAGCTTATAATGCCACGAAGGCACAAAGGCGCGAAGTCCCACGAAGGTTCTCTGTGTTTCTTTGTGTCTCCGTGTTTTTGTGGCATTATCTGTCTGTGTTCTCTTTCGGTTGAAAAAAAGTTGCACATGGCGTAAGTCTTCAGCAAGCGGGATCATCTCCCGATTTTTTTCATCCAGTCCGGGATTCCGCTGCCTTTATCTTTGATTTCCTGGGAGCCAGGGGCAGGACCCGCTGCCTCCAGGCCGAATTCATTGGGGTCAAGATTCAGTTCCTGACAAATTTCTCTGACAATCCGTTTTTCACCCTCGTCAAAATCACCGTCAGCGGTCCCGACAGCGCAACAGACCCGCACCAGCATCTTTGCTTCCTCCGGATTTTTACTGATCTTGCTTATGACTTTGAGAGCCTCGGCTTTTCCAATCTGGAGATCAAATTCAAAACCCTTCACGAATTTTTCAAAAGCAGTGATCACATCAGACATATCAAAGATTTTTAATGCATCATTTCTTTGAATAAAGCCCGCCATTTTTGCTTTTTCTTCCGGTTTGACCGATCCGTCGGCAAAAGCTACCATTGCACATCCTGCGACAGTTGCCTCCATAAATTTTTTGTTTTTAAACTTCTTTACCCCGTCTGCAAGATTTGCTGCCCTTTTTTTTACTTCATCCAATACACCCATCTTATTTTATTCCTCCTTTTGTTTATCTGCCCGATAAAATATTTTCAGGCCCCGAAAACTGCCGTAAAAGAGCTATAAACTTTCAGGGCAGATTCCCAGTTCCCTGAGCTTATCCGCAAGTATCCGAGCTTTTTTTCTTTCAGCTTCGACAGTCTTTTCAGCTTTGACGGCCCGCTTTCTTTCAGTCTCAGCAGTCTTTTCAGCTTTGATGGCCCGCTCTCTTTCAGCCTTAACGGTCATGATTGCCCGCTGTTCTGCTTCCAACGGCGAAAGGAATTTCTGACCGTCCGGACTGGTGATGACCAGTTCGCAGTCAGTGATCTCAAAACGGATTTTCAGTCCCGGGCTGACCCAGCCCTGCGTATTTTTTACCGGACTTAGACGATTTCCTGAGCGGACCCATACTTTTAAGACAGCCCTGTCAGGGTCATAGATATAATACTCCTCCACGCCGTAGCGTTCGTAAAATCCGAATTTCTTCCTCATCTCACCGGGTCTGTTTCCCGGGGAAAGAATTTCAAACACGGCCCGGGGAGCGATGTTATTCTCTTTCCACTGGATATATGATCCCCTGTCTCCCTTGGGCCTGCCGAATGCCGCCATTACATCCGGCGCTGTTCTGATTTTATTGCTTCCCTTTACCGGATACCAGAACAGATCGGCTGCCACAAACACATCGGGGTTGTCGGCAAACAGGCTTTCGAGACCTTCCTTTATTTTCACTATCCATCTGTATTGTTTCGTGTTGTCCGCCATGGGCTTCCCGTCGCTTTCAGGATAAAAAATTTCTTCTCCGGACACAGATTTCAAAGGTTTCCCGAAAGTTTTTTCAGGAGGTATTACTATTTCCTTTGTCTTCAGGGCTTCCATAGGATAGCTCCTCGTCTGATGGTTTCGGTCTGCTTGGTTTTATTTGCTTTCGCCATTGTCTCCTGTTTCCTGCTCTTTCTTTACAGGGTTACGATGTTTTCCAGGATAGTCTGTTTTCTTTCGGATATTGACTGGGGAAGGCTTCTCTTTCTCCTCTGCTTTATGTCCCGATACAAGATGATAAATATTCAACCCCGCGAGTATGATTGTCACAGGCAGTATAATCAGGAATGCTTTTTTGTAAAACATATTCTGAGACTGCGGCAGAGCCTCCGGTTCCTCTGATTTTTCAATCCCTGTTGAGTTCAGAAATCTCTCAACTTCTCTTGCCTTGATCCGCTGTCCGTTTGATTTGAGTGCGTCGCGGCATTTTTTCAACAGGGAAACCGCTTTGTTCCGCTTGCTTTTTATCGTAAGGTTCCCTTGGGCATACATTTTTTTTATCTCCATAAAACTTTCGTATGCGGTTTCCACTTCCTGATGATTTTTTTCTGAAATAGCGGCCTCACGCTGCTTCTGTTTTTCAATCTCTTTCCGGACCCTGGCGATGCTCTTGTCAATGGCTCTAATAAAGGTGTTTACCTGTGTTTTCCTTTTCTCATCCCCGATACTGTCAAAAAGGGTCACATATCTTTCTAATTCTTCTTTCTGCCTCATAAATGAATCAATGCCGGCAATATTGGTTTTCGTGGATTTATAATTTTGGAACACGGCCCCGGCTCGGTCAAAAAGGAACCCGGATGCCTTTCTGCTCTGAACTGCAAGGCTTTTGAATGCAAGATTTATTGTACCCTGTAATTGTTGCAACGGTTCTGCAATGTACGCATCTTCTTTGAGTTCGATATATTGAGATTCTATCTTCTGCAGGGCCGCCTTCGAAGGGGCGATTTCCCTCAGATATGAAATAGCATCTTCTTCGTTTTTCGGTATTCTTACATTTGCCTGATCTGTATCCCGTGCGAGTTCAGAAGCTTTTTCCGCAAGCCTGATTACCTCTTTTGCCTTACGATATTTATCTTCAAAGGTTCCTTTTTTCCGATACAGGATACCTTTTAACTCCTCTTCCTGCAACGAGTTTAATGAAGCGTTGACAAGCACTTCGAGTCTGCCTCTCCTTCCGACGTAGCTTTCAAAATCCTTTTTATCCAAATCCCCTTCTTCAAAATACAGCTTTCCCCCTTCCCTGATGTGTAAATATCCCCGGAAAATTGCGGGCAGCATCGAACCGATTTTGTTTTTCTGATGTGCTTTGACGATTTCCCTGTTTCGCTTTTCTATAACATTTTTAACATTCCAAGGGTTTTGTTTTTTTCGTTTTCCGCTGAACCGGTTATTGATTTCCGAA
>JAUCGG010000051.1 GCA_030378015.1 Desulfococcaceae bacterium HSG8 | reverse complement strand
GGAGACCATGTGAAGATCACGGGAGAACTGATCACCCCCATCGCAATGGAAAAGGAACTCCGGTTTGCTGTCAGGGAAGGCGGAAGAACCGTCGGCGCCGGAGTGGTAAGCGAAATTATCGAATAGTGAGATGACCTGTCCTGTTGTTGGTTGCCCTTGTTGCAGCCGGCACAGGCAGCGGATAACAGTTGAATGATGAATACCAAAATCAGGATCAGACTCAAGGCATATGACCATAAGCTGCTGGATCAGTCATCAGCAGATATTGTTGATACAGCGAATAAAACAGGGGCGAAAGTTGTAGGTCCCATACCGCTCCCGACAAGAATCAATAAATATTGTGTTCTGCGATCTCCCCATATTGACAAGAAATCCAGAGAGCAGTTTGAAATGAGAACGCATAAGCGTCTTTTGGATATTCTTGAGCCTACCCAGCAAACCGTTGATGCGTTGATGAAACTGGATCTTTCTCCGGGTGTGGATGTAGAGATAAAATTATAAGTCAGTAAAGATGATTTCAGATTTCAAGAGGTAAGCCATGTGTAATGGATTGATAGGTAAAAAGCTGGGGATGGCGGGGGTGTTTTCGTCGGAGGGTAAATATATACCGGTAACGCTGGTGAAGGCAGGGCCGTGTGTGGTCACTCAGATTAAGACAGATATGACAGACGGGTACAATGCCCTCCAACTAGGGTTCGGAGAGAAAAAAAGTTCGCGTACAAATAAACCTCTGAAAGGGCATTTCAGAAAAAGCGGAGATGAGCTTTTTGCGTTTCTGCGAGAGTTTTCCGTGGATGATCCGGAGGAATACGCGCTGGGCCAGACGATCACGCCGGACGAACTGTTCCAGATCGGCGAACGTGTTCATGTTTCAGGCATGATCAGGGGGCGGGGATTTTCCGGCGTAATAAAAAGACACGGATTTCATGGCGGACGGAAAACTCATGGCAGCAAGAGCCACAGGATTCCGGGTTCTGTGGGATGCAGTGCATGGCCTTCCAAAGTTATTAAAGGTAAGAAACTGCCCGGCCAGTATGGAAATACAAAAAAGACAATCAAAAATATAGAAATTATTGATATCCGGCCGGAAGATAGTCTTATCATGGTGAAAGGTGCGTTGCCTGGCGCCAGATCAGGACTGGTTACCCTCCATAAAAAAACTTTGTGAAATGACAGGTGTTTGAATAGGTAATGTAAATGGCTGTTGTAGATGTGATTAATATCAGAGGAGAAAGCGTTTCGGAGAGATCGCTTTCAGATACCGTATTTAATATACCGGTAAAGTCAGAAGTTCTGCATGAAGTTGTCACAATGCAGTTAGCAGGCAGGAGGGCAGGCACGGCTTCTGTAAAACGTCGCAGCGAGATCAGGGGCAGTACAAGGAAACTCTTTCGTCAGAAAGGAACCGGCAGGGCCCGGCGCGGAAATATCAAATCTCCTTTGCTCAGGGGCGGCGGCGTGGTTTTCGGACCAAAACCCAAATCTTACGCTTATAAACTTCCTAAAAAAGTGAGACGACAGGCTCTCAGGATGGCCCTGAGTAGCAAGCTTCAGGAAGATAAGCTTGTAGTGCTGGATCGGTTTGAACTGGATCAGATTAAGACAAAAGAATTTCTGAAAGTATTAAAAATGCTGGACAGGGAGAATGCACTGGTTGTAACAGATAAAAAAGATGAAACACTTGAGCTTTCATCGCGGAACATCCCTGGTGTAAAAGTACTGAGAAGCGAAGGACTGAACGTATATGATATTCTCAGGTACAGTGACCTGATTCTTCTGGAAGCATCCGTAGCGAGTATTGAGGGGAGGTTGTCGGCATGATTCGGTATGATATTGTAAAACGTCCTTGGATGACTGAGAAGAGCACAAAACAAAAAGGGATGGCGAATCAGTATTCATTTGAGGTTGACCGGGGGGCGAACAGGGTTGAAATCAGGAGGGCAGTGGAACAGATATTTAATGTCAGAGTGGCCGCTGTCCGGACAATGCAGGTGAAGGGTAAAGTAAAACAAAGAGGCCGGATTGTAGGAAAACGCAAGGACTGGAAAAAAGCAATTGTAACACTTATGCCCGGTGAACGTATTGCGTTTTTTGAAGGAGCTTAACTGAAAAAGAATCCGAAATCCGAGTACTCGGATGCTGAGAAATAATTTTCGGCTTCCGATGGCGGAATTTCGGGCTTTCCTGTGAAGGTATATCATGGCATTAATAAAAAAAACAAATCCGACTTCTCCGGGGCGCAGATTTCAGGATTATTTAAAAGCTGAAGAAATTACTAGCACAACTCCTGAAAAGCGTCTGTTGAAACCGAATAAGAGAAAGGGCGGGCGGAATGTAAACGGACGCATTACATGCAGACACCGGGGAGGCGGACATAAGAGGCATTACAGAATTATTGATTTCAAGCGAGATAAAACAGGAATTCCCGCAAAGGTCGCTACTATCGAATATGACCCCAATCGTTCTGCTAGGATTGCGTTGTTGCATTATTCAGACGGGGAGAAGCGATATATTCTTGCCCCGCTTCATCTTTCGGTCGGTGACGTGGTTATGTCGGGGGCCGATGCGGATATCAGGCCGGGAAATGCACTTCCGCTTAAAAATATTCCTCTCGGTACTCATATCCATAATATTGAGCTCAGGGCGGGAAGAGGCGGTCAGATCGTGAGAAGCGCGGGGACATATGCCCAACTGATGGCCAAAGAAGATCGTTATGCACTGGTAAAGCTTCCGTCCGGAGAAGTCCGTATGGTACTTATGGCTTGCAAGGCAACGATCGGCCAGATCGGAAATGTGATGCATGAGAACATATCTCTGGGTAAAGCAGGGCGGAAGAGATGGGCCGGAAGGCGTCCGAAGGTACGAGGTGTTGCGATGAATCCGGTGGATCATCCCATGGGCGGAGGAGAAGGGCGGTCATCAGGAGGGCGGCATCCCTGCTCACCCTGGGGAGTTCCGACCAAAGGATACAGAACCCGTAAAAATAAAAGAAGTAATCAGTATATTGTCAAAAGGCGTACAAGGAATTAGGAGAGGTTTATGCCGCGGTCATTGAAAAAAGGTCCGTACATTGATCCGAAATTATTGAGTAAAGTAGAAACAGCCCAGGAGACTCGCAATGCCAAGGTGATCAAAACATGGTCCAGGCGGTCAACGGTTATTCCTGAAATGGTGGGACTTACACTGGCGGTTCATAACGGAAAGAAATTTGTCCCGATCTTTGTTACGGAGAATATGGTGGGACACAAGCTGGGTGAATTTTCGCCGACGCGGACGTTTTACGGGCACGCCGGGGATAAGAAGTCGAAATTAAAGAAGCGGTAAAGGAAAGGTGAAGCGAGAACTGATATTTCAGTTTCTCTCTTCTCACTCCGGAAGGGGGCTGTATGGAAGTCAGAGCGGTAGCAAGATACGTGCGCATTTCGCCTCAGAAGGTTCACAAAATGATTGGTGCTGTCAAAGGAGAGCCTGTTGAAGAAGGGCTGGCTATTCTTAAATTTATGCCGCAAAAGGCGGCAGGCATTGTCAGAAAGATTGTTCAGTCAGCATTAGCGAATGCGGAACAGAATGCAGATGTTGAAGATGTGGATTCACTGGTTATTCGCAATATCATTGCAGACCAGGGACCCATGTTAAAACGTTTCAAGGCAAGGGCGCGCGGCAGAGGTACCCGGATATTGAAAAGGACTTCTCATATTACGGTGATTTTAGCTGAAGAAAGCTGAGGGATTGAGAGCGGCCGGGAGCGAAAGTTACCTCGCTGATCAGATGTTCGGCCATTCAACTGCTCCCTGCTTAACAAAGAAGGAGGAAAACGCTTGGGTCAGAAAGTAAATCCCATAGGATTGAGGTTAGGTATTGTTAAGACGTGGGAATCCCGGTGGTATGCTGGAAAAAAATATGCGGATTACATACTGGAAGATTATAAAATCAGGGAGTTTATAAAAAAGAAACTCCATCATGCAGGTATTTCCAGGGTAGAAATTGAAAGGTCGTCCAAGCGTGTCAGGCTTCGAATATATACTGCCAGACCGGGAATCGTGATCGGAAAAAAAGGGTCCGAAATCGAGCAGCTCAAAAGACAGCTTGAGAAGATGGTATCCCATGAAGTCCTTATTGATATCCAGGAAGTAAGAAAACCGGAGATTGATGCCCAACTGGTCGCTGAGAATGTTGCCCTTCAGATCGTAAGACGGGTTGCATTCCGCCGGGCTATGAAGCGGGGAGTTTCGTCAGCCATGAGATTCGGTGCCAAAGGTGTGAAAATCATCTGCTCAGGACGTCTGGGCGGCGCTGAAATGGCGAGAACAGAATGGTACAGGGAAGGCCGTGTTCCGTTACATACCCTTCGGGCAGATATTGATTACGGTTTTACGGAAGCCCGTACCACTTATGGAATAATCGGGGTAAAAGTCTTCATATTCAAAGGTGAAATTTTGAAGAAGGATCAGACGTGATGCGTGAAACGTGAAACGTGAAGCTCCGGTATTCCAGGATATCACGCTTCGCGCATCACGCTCCGCGCATCATGTTTCAGAGGAGATGAAGGGTCATGCTGAGTCCCAAAAAAGTAAAGTTTCGCAAACGGCAGAAAGGCAGGATGAGGGGTACGGCATATCGGGGAGCTAAACTGAGCTTCGGTGAATTCGGACTTCAGGCCGTTGAATGCGGCAAGATAAGTTCGAAGCAGATTGAAGCAGCACGTATTGCTATGACCCGCCATGTAAAAAGAGGCGGAAAGATGTGGATACGGATATTCCCGGATAAGCCTTTTTCCAAGAAACCTGCAGAAGTCCGGATGGGAAAAGGAAAAGGAGCCCCTGAAGGCTGGGTGGCGGTCATACGTCCCGGGAGGGTTCTTTATGAAATGGAGGGGATTCCCAGAGAACTGGCCAGGGAAGCGCTTCGGCTTGCTTCACATAAACTTCCTGTGAAAACGAGATTTATCGAAAGGGGTGATGAGGTGTGATGAAAGCGAGTGAAATCAGAGATATGAGCCGTGAGGAAATGGACCGCAAGGTGGATGACCTGAAGGAAGAGATGTTTAGCCTCCGCTTTCAACACGGAATCGGCCAACTCGAAAATCCGCAGAGAATGAAGCAGGTGAAGCGTGATATAGCAAGGCTAAAAACCGTAATCAGGGAATCGGAATATACAGAAGAATAGCCATGAAAAAGCGAGGAATGAGAAGACAGTTGGTGGGGACAGTGGTGAGCAACAAAATGGATAAGACCGTCATTGTTCTTGTTGAAAGACTTGTTAAGCACCGGCTGTACCATAAATATATCAGAAGACGATCCAAATTTGCGGCTCACGATGAGAAAAACGCATGCCAGATCGGAGACAAGATATCCATTATCGAATCCAGACCATTGAGCAAAACCAAGCGGTGGCGTGTAAACAAGATCGTTGTAAAAGCTGTTTGATAATTGTCGGTTGTCAGTTGTCAGTTGCACCTGACAACTGACAACTGACGCTGATCATGAGGAAAGAGAAAGATGATTCAGGCAGAATCCAGATTGACGGTGGCGGATAATTCAGGGGCAAAAGTGCTGTATTGCATAAAAGTACTCGGCGGCTCCAGGAGGCGATATGCGACAATCGGAGATATTATTGTCGTCAGTGTCAAAGAAGCCATACCGAATGCCAAGGTCAAAAAAGGGGACGTCTTGAAGGCTGTTGTGGTTCGCACGAAAAAAGAGATCAGAAGACCGGACGGATCATATATCAGATTTGATGATAATTCGGCAGTTTTAATTAATGCACAGAGAGAGCCTGTAGGAACCCGTATATTCGGACCTGTGGCAAGGGAACTGCGAGCCAAAAGATTTATGAAAATCATTTCGCTGGCCCCGGAAGTTTTATAAACGGAGTTGTAAGTTGTAACTGACAACTGACGACTGACGACTGACAACTGGCGGTGATGATGAAAGATAAATGTCATATAAAGAAAGATGATAAGGTAAAAGTTATTGCAGGCAAAGATAAAGGTAAGATCGGCAAGGTGCTGAAGGTCATCAGGAAAGATGAAGATAATCGTCTTCTTGTAGAAAACATCAACCTTGTAAAACGCCATTCGAAACCTACTGCTCAGAACAAACAGGGCGGAATTGTCGAGAGGGAGGCTCCGATCCGTTTATCCAATGTCATGTTAATGTGCAGCAAGTGTATGACACCGACACGTATCGGATTTCGCCGTCTGGATGACGGGAAAAAAACGCGTATATGTAAAAAATGCAGTGAAATCATTGATGCGTAGAATGATCAGCAGACAGTTAGACAGGATGCTGACCAGACGAGGTAGGAATGTCACAGTTAAAAGTGTATTATGAAGAAAAGGCGGTTGCCAAGCTGACTGAGCGATTTGAATATAAAAATACCATGCAGGTTCCCAAGTTGAAAAAGGTCGTGCTGAACATGGGTCTGGGCGAGGCGATCCACAATATAAAACTGATGGATTCAGCCGTTGAAGAGCTTAGAATCATATCGGGACAGCAGCCGATTGTCACCCGCGCCAAAAAGTCCATTGCAGCATTTAAATTACGGGCGGGAATGCCCATAGGATGTATGGTGACACTTCGCCGTAAAAGGATGTATGACTTTTTTTATAAACTTGTGAACATTACGCTTCCCCGTGTTCGTGACTTCAAAGGCGTGTCAGGAAAGGCTTTTGACGGACAGGGAAATTATTCTCTGGGAATCAAAGAACATATCATTTTCCCTGAGATTGATTATGATAAGATAGATAAAATCAAGGGGCTGAATATATCGGTTGTTACGACTGCACAGACAGACGAAGAGGGAAAGGAACTCCTTAAACTGTTAGGTATGCCGTTCAGAAACTGAGGTTCTTAAAGAAGGGGGATAATTTGGCAAAAAAAGCGCTCAGAGTAAAGGCAACGAGAAAACCCACATTTAAGGTAAGGGCATACAACAGGTGTCCGATTTGCGGCAGGCCCAGGGGGTTTTTGAGAAAATTCGGGATTTGCCGTATCTGTTTTCGAACACTTGCTTCAGAAGGCAAACTACCGGGCGTTATCAAGTCGAGCTGGTAAATGAGAAGAGTGAAGTCTGAAGGGTGAAGTTTGAATTTCAGTTTGTTTTCAAACTTCGCCCTTCAAACTTCACTCTTTTGACGATATGTAAAGGAGAAAACAAATGTCGCTAAGTGATCCGATTGCGGACATGCTGACTCGGATCAGAAATGCCGGAAAAGCAAAGTTCAACAGTGTTGATATTCCTGGGGCAAAACTGAAAGTCGAGTTGGCGAAGGTATTAAAAAACGAAGGATATATAAAAAATTATAAATTTATCAGGGACGGCAAGCAGGGAATCCTGCGGGTCTATCTCAGGTATGCCGGGGGCCGGACGCATGCGATTTTCCGTCTTGAGCGCGTCAGTAAGCCGAGTCGTCGGGTGTATACGAGGAGCAAAGATATAAAGCCCTTTCTTAATGGTACGGGTGTCGCTGTCTTATCCACATCAAAAGGAATAATGACAGATATACGGGCCAAGAAAGAAAAAGTAGGGGGCGAAGTGCTTTGCAGGGTATGGTAACGTGAAACGTGAAACGCGAAACGTGAACAAAATACGGATCTGTCTGTGCGAGGGTTATCATGTTTCACGCTTCACGCTCAAAAGGGAGTGAGTGATGTCTCGAGTAGGTAAAAAACCGATTCCGATACCGGATAATACGAAAGTTTTATACGAAGACAGGGTGATCACTGTTCAGGGTGAAAAAGGAACGCTGACACAGTCCGTTCATCCCTCCGTAGATCTGAAGATAGAAGACCGGGTCGTAAATATAATTATAAATAAGGATGACCGGCCCACACATGCATTGCAGGGACTTACGCGCAGTCTTATAGCTAACATGATTACCGGTGTGAGTAGCGGATTCGAACGGGTTCTGGAAATAAACGGTATCGGTTATCGTGCCGAAGTCAGTGGTAATACCGTCGTATTTCATCTCGGGTATTCACATCCTATCAATTTCGGTATTCCGGAAGGGGTTTCGATAACCGTGGATAAGAATAATGTTGTTAGACTTACCGGGATCGACAAAGAAAAGCTGGGGCATACCGCGGCTTCGATCCGAAGGTTAAGACCCCCGGAACCCTATAAGGGCAAGGGGATCAAGTATGCGGAAGAATATATCCAACGGAAAGCAGGAAAGACCGGAACGAAATAAAGTGAAACGTGATGCGTGAAACGTGAAACGTATAACTTAATTATCACACATCATGTTTCACAATTAAGGTGAAAGATGGGTTCGCAAAATTTAAGAAAGCAGGCACGTTTAAAGAGAAAGAAGAGAATCAGAAAGAAGTTGCTCGGTACACCTGAGCGACCGAGGCTGAGTGTTTTCCGAAGCGCAAGACATATTTATGCCCAGATCATTGACGATACGGACGGGAGAACGATTGTCGCAGCCTCCAGTCTGGAAAGTACTGTAAAAGAGCAGCCTGAATTTAAAAGTAAAGTTGCAGTGGCAGGTTTTATCGGTAAACTGATAGCCGAGCGTGCTAGCGAAAAAGGTTTGAAGAAAATTGTGTTTGACCGGAACGGGTTTCTGTATCACGGACGGGTCAAAGCTGTCTCGGACGGTGCACGTGAGGCAGGGTTGGATTTCTGACTTGTCAGTTGTTCGTGCAACTGACAACTGACTAATAAATTTAAGGAGGCAGCCTCTTGGCCTTTATTCAGAAAAAGCAAGACACAGACGAAAATCAGTTAATTGATAAAGTTGTCCACATCAGCCGTGTGGCGAAAGTCGTCAAGGGCGGACGCAGGTTCAGCTTCAGTGCTATTGTCGTGGTCGGTGACGGCGAGGGCAGTGTAGGATTCGGGCTGGGAAAAGCAGGTGAGGTCCCTGAGGCAATCCGCAAAGGTGTTGACAAAGCAAAGAAAACCATGGTCAAAGTGCCTCTGGTGGAAGGGACCATACCGTTTGAGATAATCGGGAGATTCGGTGCCGGACGGGTTTTGCTGAAGCCTGCGAGTGAGGGAACTGGCCTGATTGCGGGAGGTGCGGTTCGAGCCGTACTTGAAGCGGTCGGCATTCAGAATATTCTGACAAAATGTATGGGAACAAATAATCCCCATAACGTAGTGAAAGCAACGATTATGGGACTTCAGCAGCTTCAGAGTCGGGAAGATGTGGCTGCCAGGCGCGGTAAGCGTGTGGAAGAACTGTAAGCGGTTGATTATTGATATTGAATCAGGTTGGTTAAATTCTTCAATTTTCAATCTGAGAGGGACAGATAATGTTGAAGGTAACACTGAGAAAGAGCATGATCGGACGTCCGGAAAAGCATCGCAAAGTATTGCGCGGGATGGGACTGACAAAGCTCAACAGGACAGTTGAACTTGAGGACACCCCTTCGATTCGGGGAATGATCAATAAAGTATCGCATCTGGTGAGGATTGAAGACTAAGGGGAAAAAATCCATGAATCTGAGTGAATTGTCGCCCCCGAAAGGCGCGCGCAAAGCCCCGAAACGTGTGGGGCGGGGCGTGGGATCGGGAAAAGGCAAAACAGCCGGCAGAGGCACAAAAGGATATAACAGTCGTTCAGGAGGTGGCGTAAGACCCGGGTATGAAGGCGGTCAGATGCCTATCCATCGGCGTCTTCCCAAACGCGGTTTCACCAATATTTTCAGAAAAGAATTTTATATTGTAAATATACGGGATCTGTCGAAATTTGAAAGCGGCGATGTAGTTGATGAGGTTGCCCTTATCCGTGAGAAACTGATCAAAGGGAGAAGAGACGGTGTGAAACTCCTCGGCCAAGGAGAAATTGCATATCCTCTGACCGTTCGGTTACATAAAGTCAGCGAAAGTGCCATGAAAAAAATCGAAGCTGCTGGCGGGAAAGTAGAAATATTGTAGATAGTTGTCAGTTGTCAGTTGCAACTGCCAACTGACATTATTGACAACTGACAACGGACAACTGACGGAGAAAAATATGATTGGCGGCGGGTTTCAGAATCTGTTTAAAATACCCGAACTGAAAAAGAGAATTTTTTATACGCTTGCACTCCTGGCCGTATATCGCATCGGTGTGCATGTGCCTACACCGGGGATAGACAGCCTTGCGCTGGCTAAAATTTTTGAAGCCCATAAAGGGGGCATACTCGGTATTTTCAATATGTTCTCAGGCGGTGCGCTGGAACGGTTGTCTGTTTTTGCACTGGGGATTATGCCTTATATCAGCGCGTCGATTATCCTTCAGTTGCTGACCGTTGTCATACCGCATCTCGAACAATTGTCAAAAGAGGGGCAGCAGGGGCGGAAAAAGATCACCCAATATACCCGTTATGGTACTGTTATACTTAGTATCATACAGGGATTCGGTATCAGTGTGGGGCTTGAGCAGATGGGGACGGTTCTGAATCCCGGGCTGAGTTTCAAACTGATGACGGTTATAACCCTGACAGCAGGAACAGCCTTTATTATGTGGCTGGGCGAGCAGATAACCGAGCGCGGTATCGGTAACGGGATATCTCTTATTATTTTTGCCGGTATTGTGGCGCGGATGCCGGATGCCATAGGGAACACTTTCCGTCTTCTTTCAACCGGGGAAATGGGAATCTTTACCGTCCTGATCATCGTTATCCTGATGGTGCTGGTTGTAGGGGTTATCATATTTGTGGAGCAGGGGCAGCGACGTATTCCCGTTCAGTATGCCAAGCGGGTCGTGGGCCGGCGAATGTACGGGGGGCAGAGTACCCATCTTCCTTTGAAGATCAACACCTCCGGTGTTATACCGCCGATTTTTGCGTCATCAATTATTATGTTTCCAGCCACGCTGGCCACCTTTATAGAAGTGGAATGGATGCAGAATATTGCTGCCGGAATGATGCCGGGCAATCTCGGATATGAGGCTTTGTATGTCGCTTTCATATTTTTCTTCTGTTATTTTTACACAGCAGTTACCTTTAATCCGGTGGACGTTGCGGATAATATGAAGAAGCATGGCGGCTATATTCCTGGGATACGTCCGGGTAAGAATACAGCAGATTATATCGACAGGGTCTTAACACGCATTACGTTGGGCGGTGCAATATATGTATCGGCTGTATGCGTCCTCCCATCGATTATGATGACAAAGTTTAATGTGCCTTTTTATTTCGGGGGTACTGCTTTGCTTATTGTTGTAGGTGTGGCAATTGATACAATGTCACAAATCGAATCCCATATGCTGACCCGTCATTATGAGGGGTTCTTAAAAAAGGGCGGCGGCTCCAGAATCAAAGGACGCCATTAAAACATGGCTTTGCCGGGTCCGTCAGGGCCAACAATATGTAGCAAAAGGCTCCCGGCTAACTGACTACGGATTATAACGGGGAATAAGAAAAATATGGCAAAAGAAGAAGCGATCAAAGTACAGGGAACGGTGATTGAAACCTTACCCAATGCAATGTTCAAGGTTGAATTGGAAAACAAGCATCAGATACTTGCACATATTTCCGGGAAAATGCGCATGCATTTCATTAAGATCCTTCCTGGCGACACCGTTACGGTTGAGCTTTCGCCATATGATCTCACCCGCGGCAGAATAACATACAGATCAAAATAAATCGGAGTGAGAATTTCATTCCAATATAAAAAAGAGGTTTCAGATGAAAGTCAGAGCTTCCGTAAAGAAGATATGTAATAAGTGCAAGATAGTCCGTAGGAAAGGAGTTGTCAGAGTCATCTGTTCAAATAAAAGGCACAAGCAGAGACAGGGATAACTTTGTGACCACTGACGACAAAAAGGGGGTAAGATTTGGCAAGAATTGCGGGCGTAGATTTACCAAAGGGTAAACGGGTTGAAATAGGGCTGACATATATTTACGGTATTGGCAGGACCACGTCAAAAAAGATACTTGATCGGCTTGATATTGGCCCTGAGACCAAAACGGATGATTTGTCAGACGGCGAGATCAGCGGCATCCGTAAGCTCATTGACAGCGAATATAAGGTTGAAGGTGAGCTCCGTACGGAAATTTCCATGAACATCAAACGGTTGATGGATCTTGGCTGCTATCGCGGGCTTCGTCACCGGCGTTCCCTCCCTGTACGAGGGCAGCGAACAAGTACAAATGCCCGGACACGGAAGGGACCCAGGCGGACGGCCGTAAAGAAGAAGGGCGCAGCAAAGCGGAAGTAATTTATTGGGAAGTGAGAAGTGAAAAAAATCACTTCTCAATTCAAAGGGACGTTTATATATGGCGAAAAGAAAAACCCGTACAAAGAAGAAGGAAAAAAAGAACATCCTGAACGGTGTCGTGCATATTCAATCAACATTTAATAATACGATTGTTACGATCACTGATCCGACCGGTAATATTGTTTCCTGGTCAAGCGCAGGCACCCAGGGCTTTAAGGGATCGCGGAAGAGTACCCCGTTTGCCGCGCAACTGGCGGCAGAGGACGCTGCTAAAAAAGCAATGGAACACGGGATGAGGAATGTGGAGGTTTATGTCAAAGGCCCCGGGGCTGGCCGGGAATCCGCCTTGCGTTCGTTGCAGGCTGCCGGATTTAATGTTGTGATGATCAAAGACGTGACACCGATTCCGCATAATGGCTGCCGACCGCCTAAAAGACGCAGAGTTTAAGTAGAAAGTGAAACGTGAAACGTGAAACGCGAAACGTGAGGCGTGAAACGTGAAACGTGAAACGTGAAATCTCCGGAATTTTGGAAATATCACGCTTCACGCTTCACTTTTCACGCCTCACGCTTCATTTTTTTCACTTTTCACTCTTACAAGGAGGAAAATTTGGCACGATACAGAGGTTCTGTCTGCAGGCTATGCCGACGTGAAAATTTAAAATTGTTCCTTAAAGGGGACCGATGTTATTCTGATAAATGTGCTTTTGACCGGCGGGGCTACCCTCCGGGTCAGCACGGCCAGCGTCGTCGCGGAAAGATTTCGGGTTATGGTATTCAGCTCCGGGAAAAACAGAAAGTAAAGCGGATGTACGGCCTTTCCGAAAAGCAGTTTCGCTTGTTTTTTAAAAGATCGGATCGGCAGAAAGGAATTACCGGTGCCAATCTCTTGGTTTTACTCGAAACCCGGCTGGATAATGTTGTGTATCGCCTGGGTTTTGTGAATTCCCGTACCCAGGGACGCCATTTTGTCAGACACAGCCACTTCCTTGTTAATGGCAGGAAGGTGAATATTCCTTCTTACCTGATCAAGGTCGGTGATGTGATTACTGTCCGGGAAAAAAGTCGAAATATTAAGGCCATAAGTGATGCATTGGATGCAGTTGTGCGGAGAGGTATTCCGCAATGGCTTGATCTGGAAAAAGAAAACCTGACGGGCAAGGTGACAGCCGCACCTGTACGCGATGATATTACCATGCCGATTCAGGAACAGCTTGTGGTTGAACTTTATTCCAAGTAGTCCGTAGTCCGTTATCCGTTGCAACTGGCAACTGACGACTGACGACTGACGACTGACAACGGACAATTTAGCCGGAGTTATAAAATGCCACTCGATGAACTCAGGTGTAAGAACTGGCAGGAGATGATCAGGCCCGAAAAGGTCCAGGTGATCAGGAAGCCCACCTATGGAAAGTTCATTTGTGAACCTCTTGAAAGAGGATTTGGTATAACCATCGGGAATTCTTTACGGCGGATATTACTTTCCTCGCTTGGCGGCGTTGCCATCGTCTCAGTAAAGTTCGATAAGGTGATGCATGAATTCAGTGTGATTCCGGGAGTGCTTGAAGATGTGTCTGAGATTATTCTGAACCTGAAAGAGGTGCGCTTCAAGCTTTCTGATCCGGAATCCGAGGTTCTTTTTGTGCATATTGAGGCGGAGGGAGCGAAAGAAGTGACGGCCGGCGATATTATCAGTGATGATGGAAAAGTTGAGGTACTCAACCCGGATCTGTATATCGCGAGCCTTTCAGAGGGAGCAGTTCTGAAAATGGAGATGACCGTCATGTTCGGAAAGGGATACTCACTGTCTGAGGCAAATAAGGACGAAAATGCTCCCGTAGGAACCATACCGATAGATGCCGTATTTTCACCGATCAGACGAGTGAATTATGTGGTGGGGAACGCCCGCGTAGGTCAGAGAACGGATTATGATAAACTGACCTTGGAGGTGTGGACAGACGGAAGTATCCCGCCTGAGGATGCCGTTGCCGATGCTGCCAAGATATTCAAAGAGCAGATGTCCATTTTCATTAATTTTGACGAACAGCAGGAACCGGAGCCCGATAAAAAGGCAGAAGAAGAACAGAAACCTCAGTTTAACGAAAACCTTTACAGAAGTGTGGAAGAGCTCGAGCTTTCCGTGCGCAGTGCTAATTGCCTTAAAAATGCTGATATTAATAAGATTTATCAGTTGGTAAGTAAAACTGAAGCAGAGATGCTGAAGACCAAAAACTTCGGAAGAAAATCGTTGAACGAGATCAAGGAAGTTCTGGCGGAAATGGGGCTTTCTCTCGGGATGAAGCTCGAAGGATTTGTGCCGCCTGAAGAAGATGAGGAGAATAGTTGATTTATGAGACATCGAAAAGCCGGTCTGAAACTGAACAGAACAAGCAGCCATCGGAAAGCCATGTTTCGGAATATGGTGACGTCGCTGCTCAAATATGATCGTATCCGAACGACGGACAGGAAAGCCAAGGAACTGAGGATATGGGCGGATCATGTGATTACGCTGGCAAAGCGCGGGGATCTTCATGCCAGGAGACAGGCCCTTGCAATTGTAAGGGAAAAAAATGTTGTCCATAAATTGTTCGAAGAAGCCCCGGAGCGTTTTGCTTCCATATCCGGAGGATACACCCGGATCGTCAAACTGGGGAGGCGCGTGGGAGATGCCGCTCCTATGTCGCTGATTGAGTTACGGGCGATTGAAAAGAGCAAAAAGATGAAGGACAAGGAAGAGGGCGGAGAAAAAAAGCAGCAGGTTGCAGAAGAGAAGAAAACGGATGAAACCCCTTCTGTTGAAGAAGAAACAACAACAGATAGCTGAAAGCCAGTCGTTTGAAGACTGCTTTCAGCTTAGGCAATCAGGTCAGCGAGTATAGTTAGCGATATTCTTCGCGTAGGATTCAAAATTATTTTCCAAGAGAAAACGGGAGATCATTTCGCTGACCTTATCTGCCGTATCAACGTGGTAGAAGCCTCTTTCATTCTGACCTGCAATCGTTTTGGCGTTTTCGACAATTGCCTGAAGGGAGGCAGGGGTTATATCCACTTTGACATTTACGGTGATGGCTTCTGAATCCGTCATCTTATTCACTTTTCCTTTCCTTTTTTGTATTCATATCCTCTGTATCTCTTTTTTTGTCAAGGATAATTCTGTTCCGACATTCTCCGGTGTTTTCTTTTTACAATAAATTTGCGGAGTGCAAAGCTTTGCCTGTCCGGGATTCTCGTAAAGCAAGCTTTTTGCACCCCGGATTCGGAAACAGAAGCTGAAAGGCAGTTATACTTCTGACCACAGAGCTTTCCCTCTGCGGTCAAAGTGTAAAATGACAAATGAAGGGCATCCTTCATTGTCACTTTAGGGATTTCCCAATAAATAATCTGCCCACGCTGCCCGTCTGACCTTAATTTTAATCTTGCTCTTGCTCTTTATCAAGCAGGAGAGTAAGGGTATATTAATTTAGGGGGAAATACCTTACAATTTAATGTAGAACAATTTTTCAAATTGTTTACTTGGATTATTCGGCATCTTTCATAAAAGCTGAAAGTAGTTTACACTTTTTTGGCTGTAGTACAGCACTTTTTAAGTTCGTCCCCTTTTTTAAAGGGGTGGCCGGGGGATTTTTCATTGACAGAAAAGTGAGTTATGCCAGAAATCCCCCCGGCCCCCCTTTAAAAAAGGGGGGAGGAACTTAAAAAGTGCTGTAGTAGAACAATTTTTCAAATTGTTTAAAACGATTTGAAAAATCGTTCTACATTAAATTGTAAAGTGACAAATGAAGGATGCCGATTATTCGTAAATTTTTAAGAAAATGACTTACCAGGAAACTCCCCCTTTTTAAAGGGAGGAGGGATTTCCCCCAACCTGCTGAAATCCCCCTGAATCCCCCTTTAAAAAAGGGGGACTCAGAACAGCGGCTTCAGAGAACTTATGACTGTCGAGAGGTTTAAAACAATTTGAAAAATCGTTCTACATCCGGAAAAAGTGTGAACTACGTTTCAGCTTTTATGAAAGATGCCCACCTTTGCAGTAGAAACTTTATCAAAAAAGCGCATTTTTTATGCTTAATTTGAAGGAGGAAAATTTGAAATCTGCCATAATATTTATAATGCTGAGCGGTATCCTGCTAACTGTCGGAGGCTGTGCGTATGTGGATGTCAGAAGTCCTTATGACACTGATCTTGACAGGACCGAACTCGGTTCAAAAAAAGGGACTGCCCAGGCATACAGTCTGTTTTGGGTTGTGGCATGGGGGGATGCCAGCTACGCGACCGCTGCGAAAAACGGAAACATCAAAGTTATGAAACATGCGGATCAGGAAGTATATCAGATTCTGTTCGGGCTATATACCCGATGGAATATTGTGGTTTACGGGGACTGAGCAAGTTGCCATCCTTCAGTAGAACGATTTTTCAAATCGTTTGAAAAATTGTTTTACAGGTTTCTGAAAAAAACGCGATGTGCAACGGGCGCATTCCCAAAAAGTTAGGAATTTTCGTTCCCAGGCTCTGCTTCACTGCCATTAAGTTAAGAGTCGGATCGGCCTGATAAGGAGGCGTAAGTGCCTGAAATAACATTTTCCTCGGCAGGCTGTGTTCCTTAACTTAATGGCAGTGAGGCTCTGCTTAGGCTCTGCTTGGGAAGGGTGCAATTAAAAGTGTTAGGTGAGCCGGCTATCCCTCGTTCCCGAACTCCGTTCGGGAACGCAAAACTCCGTTTTGCATGGCAAACAGAGTTTGCCGGGCAGGTGTGTTCCCAAACGGAGTTTGGGAACAAGGGCTGCTAACACTTTTAATTACACCCGCTTGGGAACTCATATCAAGAGGCTCCGCCTCCTGTTACAGAGTAAAACCGACCAGTTAAACGAAATGACTTGCAAGGCAGAGCCTGGGAACGAGTAACATCCTGAATTTTATAAGATATATCTATCCTAATTTTTGGAAATGCTCTCATGTGCAACTTATAATGCCACGAAGGCACAAAGGCGCGAAGTCTCACGAAGGTGTCTTTGTGGCATTATACTTTCTCTTCGGTTAAAAAAAAGTTGCACATGCGTAAAAAAGGAAAAATTATGAGGATTAAAACAGCTTGTATCGGTATGATTCGATTGGTATCTCTTTTCCTGCTCCTGTTTTTCCTGTCTGCATGCAGCGGTGCTAATGTTGCAAAGTTCGGGAGCAATTCACTGAGCGGCATTGTTTATAATCATACCACGATTCCGCTTACGACAGATATCAATAACACCCCTGTCATTGATACACCTGCTAAGGGAAAAGTTGTTCAGGTGAAGGAACCGATTTCAGGGTACGGACTTTATGCAGAATGGGATTCCAATGCTATCGGGGATATTGCCCGAAAACACGGGCTGAAAAGGATATATTATGCTGACATAGAGACGTTCAGCATCCTTGGTATATGGACCAAAAAAGAAGTTCGCATATACGGAGAATAGAATGTAGGGTGGGTGGAGCGAAGCGTAACCCACCATTTGTCAGTGGATAGAAAAGTTCCATAGGAAGACACAGCATGTTTGTAGCAGATGTCAGCCGCGTCACATAGGGACGGCATGTGGTATGTATGTGTTTGTTGTTATCCGATGGGGTTATACGCTTCGCTCCGCACCTGTATTTCCCGGAGCAAAAAAAATGCCATGACAACAACATTGAATGCAGATAAAATTCTGCTAATCCACCCGCTAGGCTATCGGGCAGAAGCGGCTGCCGGGGATATTTCAAGGCTTGCGAACATCATGCCGCCCATCGGGTTGGCAAGTATTGCTGCTTACCTTGAAAAGAGAGGGATTCACGCAGATATTATTGACTGCTATGCCAGGCCCGATTCAGATCGCCTTATCCTTGACTATCTGCGAACTGAAAAACCTGCCTTTCTGGGCTTGAGCTGCACAACCTCGAGCTTTCTTGACGGTGTGCGGCTGACTAAGCTTGCCAAAGGGATTCTTCCGAATATTCGGGCAGTGTTCGGGGGTCCTCATGTATCAGCGATGAAAGAACATGTTCTGGAAGATTTCCCCGTAGTTGACTTTGCCGTTGTCGGAGAGGGGGAGGAGACCCTTGCAGAACTGGTTGAAAAGGAGGCCGCCGATGCCCTGTCCGTGAAAGGGCTTGTCTGTATCAAGTCCGGGGAGGTTTATTTTACTGGCTATCGTTCCAAGGGCATTGAACTGGACACCCTTCCCTTTCCCGCGTATGAAAAACTGCCGGGCTATCCCCAGACGTACAAGCTTCCGATATTTAATTATCCCAGGGCACCGAACACCAGTTGCATCTCCAGCCGGGGATGTCCGTACGCATGCAGCTATTGTGACCGCTCTGTGTTCCGACGCACTTTCCGCTTTAATTCAGCAGAGTATTTGTATGAACATCTGAAATATCTGAAGGATCGTTTCGCTATACGGCATATAAATTTTTACGACGACCAGTTCACGTTTAAGCGAAAGCGGGTTGAAAATTTTACCAGGATGCTGATTGACCGGCCCCTGGGGATGACTTTTAACTGTGCGGTGCGTGCCGAGCATATTGACTCGGATCTGCTCCGACAGATGAAGGCAGCGGGATGCTGGATGGTCAGTCTCGGGATCGAAACCGGTGATGAAGATCTCCTTGCCCGGCATCGTCAGAATGCTGATGTACAGCTTCTGGCAGAGAAAATCCGTCTGATAAAGCAGGTAGGACTTCGCACTAAAGGACTCCTGATGATGGGGCTGCCGGGCGAGACAGAGGAAAGCATCAGGAAGAGCATGGATTATGTATTTTCGCTGCCCATTGACGATTTCAATCTCGCGAAGTTTACCCCTTTTCCCGGTTCGCCGATTTATGAAAGAATCCATGAACTGGGAACCTTTGATGAGGACTGGGAAAAAATGGACTGTATGAACTTCCTGTTTGTTCCTGCGGGCATGACAAAACCTCGGATGGAGGAACTGTTCCAGAAGTTTTACAGGACTCATTTTTTACAGCCCAAAACCATATTGGATTATGTCAGCATGATATGGCGTTCACCTGACAGTTGGCGGCGTTTTATGCTGAATGCCGCTGATTTTATAAAATTTGCAAGAAGCAATAAACGTTTACAGAAGGAGTGCGAAAATCATTTTTCGCACAGCGAGCGAAGCGATGCGTAAGGAACTCCAAATAAATAATATGCCCGATTCGGGGAAACGGACCCTCTCCTGCTCCGGTTCGGATTGACAAATCCGAACCCTCTGCCGTTTTCAGACACACTGTAATGAAACCGTGTCAGCCTCTTTTGTAAATGGCCGGAGGATTTCTCACTGCAATCGCCAAAGATTAACGCCGCTAACATGTCCTGGCAGACTAACTGACGATTTGAAACCCACAATCAACAGATGGAAAGTGCCCCAAATGCTCGCTCCGACGTGAGTTCAGTCGAACGCTCATCCGAACGATTGACAAATTCCAAGCATTTCAGGCAGATTGGTCAATCTACCCGGTTCGGAGAAGAAGTTCGTAGTCCCGCCTTCAGGCGGCCTGTCTGTTAAGGCTGACTGTCTGATTTTACATAGCCGCCTGAAGGCGGGACTACGAACTTTTTATATTTTCCATCTGCTGAATATCACAGGTCTTTGAATTTGTTCGGCTCCGCACAACTTTTTCCAGCTACCAAAATAACACCGGACAAACATGAAAACAGAAAAAACAGCGTACAGGCTTATTTCTTTATGCTTTAAATTGTTGGGCCTTATTCCTCAGAAATGGGGGCAGCGGCTGGGATGCCTTATGGGCCGTCTTTTATTTATTGCGGACGCAAAGCATAGAAAAATAGCCATGCGGAATCTGACCTACGCGCTTGATACCACCCCGTCCCAGGTTAAAAAAATTTCTATTGAAGTTTTTGAAAATATGGGAAAAATTATTTTTGAGATGGCATGGTCCCTGGGACTGGATGAAAAAAGGCTGTTCAGATATTTCAATATCAGAGGGCTTTCCCATATCAGGGATGCTTATGAAAAGGGCAGGGGGGTATTGATACTTACAGCTCACTTCGGAAACTGGGAACTCTTGTCCGTTATCGGAGCCATTATCGGATATCCCCTCAGCATTGTTTACAGACCCCTTGATTTCAAGCCTATGGATCAGTTTATCCTTGATTTCAGAGGCCGGTTCGGCGGGGAATTCATTCCTAAAAAAAAATCCATGCGAAGAGTTCTCAGAAGCCTGAAACGGGGACAACTGATTACCCTGCTGATGGATCAGAACGTGGCCTGGTATGAGGGGGTGTTTACAGACTTTTTCGGACATCGGGCCTGCACTAACAAAGGAATGGCTCTGCTGGCACTTAAAACAGAAGCTCCGGTTGTTCCTGTATTCCTGATGCGTGAAAAATCCGGTTTTACCGCCCATTTTCTGCCCGAAGTTCCGCTGATAAAAACCGGGGACAGGACCAGGGATGTGGAAGAAAATACGCAGGAATATAACAATGTCATAGAATCCTTTGTCCGGCAGTATCCCCGGCAGTGGTTCTGGGTGCATCAGCGTTGGAAGACAAGACCTTTCTGTCAGGTGAAACGTGATGCGTTGGTTCGGGTCTCTGACCTGAATCGGCATTAATGTAGTACATCAACTTGTAAATTCCTCCCCCCTTTTTTAAAGGGGGCCGGGGGGATTTCTGCCGCAACACTTTTTTTTGTAACATAAAATCCCATGCCCCCTTTAAAAAAGGAGGGGACGAACTTAAAAAGTGGTGTAAAAGTGGTGCAGTAGAACGATTTTTCAAATCGTTTCGGTCAGTTATTCAGCTATGTTTTGAGGAGATTACGACGAAAAACATCAGCGCGTTTTGGGAATCCTGAAAGTAATCTTTGAATAATCTTTTTGATGCCAACTTTGTACATATGCTGCTGATTTTATCTCTATCTTAATGCCATCATGGGTTTCAAGATCATATGCTGCCAAAAACTTAACGAGTTCACGATTTTTGTTGCAAAATCTCTCTTTCCCTGACCTTTTGTGAACAGTTAATTTTCCTAAAATGTTGTCTTCCATTCCTTCCATTCCGTGTTTTCTGTTTAACATTGCGGGGCAGGGCGCTTGGAGCGCAGCGGAAAGCGTCCCTGCACCCGACTTGTTATGTCCTCTGTAATTACCAATAGGCCGGATCATTAAATTCCTTAACGCATGTAGGACGTTCTTTGATAGTCGGAATTGGCTCTCCCGTTAAGGACTGGCCCAGCCAACCTTCTGGCATTAAAAGCTTAAGAGGAGCCTGGATGACACTTTCTGACAGAACTCGGAATTCCACTTTGGAGTAATAAGATGGATCACCATATGTGATAGCTACAGCCACGGATCTATTTTTCAGTTCCTTAAGACCATAATTGATTAGCGCCTGTCCTACACCCTTTCCTTGATGCTCTGTGCCAACTGCAACAGGCGCAAGCATGTAAACTTGGATTGCCTCTTTGAATCGAAGGCGAGTAAAGAAAATTGATCCAATGATTGATTCTTCTTCGTATGTTCCGAAACAAACGATATCTTGATTGTCGATTCCTGAAGATAACTTTGACGCAAGATGGCCTATTAGACTCCCTTCTTCTTCTCCCTCAGAAGAGGTGAAAACAGACGTAAAAAGACTTGTCACTTCCTCTTGGCTGCTCTGGCTGAGAATTTTGTGATTCATGCTTTCTCCTTCAAATCGGTTTTGTGCAGTGGCTCAAGGACATAACATTATCAATTAGGCTTTGATCTTCGTTTCGGCCGTTTGTCTGAACTCGGACTCGCATGATTAAACGCTCATGATCAGGGCGATCACTCCCGGCTATAAAAATGTATTTTCAACGGTAACGGACTATCTGGATTAACATGCTGTAAATCCGCTTAATCCTGTAAATCCGAGTTCAGACAAATGGCCGAAGGCCGAATTTTATACAGCAATAAAAAAAGCGGTTATCTGGATACCAGATAACCGCTTGAATTCGCTTGGAGGCGGCAACCAGATTCGAACTGGTGAATAGCGGTTTTGCAGACCGCTGCCTTACCACTTGGCTATGCCGCCCAAAAAATGGAGCGGGAAACGGGATTTGAACCCGCGACTTCAACCTTGGCAAGGTTGCACTCTACCACTGAGTTATTCCCGCTCAATGAAATTTATCTTCTAACAACCTATTTTCTTTTTGTCAAGAAAAAAATAATCCGAATCTGAAGCATCGTTATTCATTTCACTTGACATATTAAAGAATGGGTAATAAAGTCATATTACTTAGGGATGGAACGTGAACGTGATGCGTGATATTAAGGAGTGCAAAACCTCATTTTTGCGCCGAATCCTTTGAATATTGAATATAATGGTTATATTCAAACAAGAACTCGGGTGCAAACCAAGGGTTATTTATGATAAAATCAATTAAATCTGCATCTTATATTGCCATACTGTTCATTTTCATCGGTATTGCATGTGCAACACCGAAGGTCCGCCCTCTGGGATGGGCCCAGCCGATTATCAACACCAGGGTAGAAAATTTTCACAAAGTTTCAGACAGGTTATATCGGAGCGCCCAGCCGACGTCAGAAGGTATGAAAGAATTGGCCTCCAACGGAATTGCGACGATAATCAATTTAAGAAGATTCCATGATGATGAAGATGAAGCAAAGGGATGTGAGTTTGATCTGAAGCATGTGAAGATGAATGCCTGGAATATTCATGATGAACAGGTTGTAAAAGCCCTGAAATTAATAAAGGACAGCAAAAAACCGGTGCTGGTTCACTGTATGCACGGAGCAGACAGGACAGGGCTGATATGTGCAATGTACAGAATTATTTTTGAAAACTGGCCTAAAGAGGAAGCCCTTGATGAAATGGTCAACGGGGGTTACGGATATCATTCGATGTGGAAGAATATCCCCCGGTACATCAGGGAGGCTGATACAGATAAGATCAAGGCAAAGATAAACGACCAGTAACCGAAAAGTCTGTGAAATCATGAGTCCCGCCTGAACAAATCTGCTGACAGAGGTTCGGAAAGCGATTTTCGGACTGATGGTATCAGAATATTTTTTGAGTTAACGCCATGTGCAACTTTTTTTAACCGAACACAGAGATATAATGCAACACGAAGAAACAAAGAAACACAAAGAACCTTCGTGAGACTTCGCGCCTTCGTGGCATTCATTATAAGTTGCACATCGCGTGAGTTAACAACTGATTTTTTGAAAGGAGAGAACCATGAAAAGAATTATTTCTGTTTTGCTTCTGCTGCTTATCGCTTTTCCCATGACAGCTCAAAGCTCGGAAAAACAGCCTATGGAGTCGCTTCAGGGTCCCTTGGATGAGGTGATCAGCATCCTGAAAGATCCCCAGTACCAGGGCGATTCACAGAAGAAGCTCCAGCGCGAAAAAATTTGGAATATTATTCGGGATGTCTTTGATTTTGAAAGGATTTCCCTGCTTGCACTGGGCAAATACCGGAAAAAATTCAATGACAACCAGTTGAAAGAGTTCACGGATGTTTTCGGAGAACTCCTGGAAGACACTTATCTTAACAAGATCCAGGCAGAGTATAAAAACGAAAAAGTTGATTACCTGGAGCAGAAAACAAAATCCGACAGAGCACTGGTCAAGACCAAGGTTATGCGCGAAAATGTCGGCATACCTGTGGATTACAGCTTATGGCTGAACAACGGAGCCTGGCGGGTTTATGATATAAAAGTCGAAGGGGTGAGTCTGGTGAAAAATTATCGGAACCAGTTCCAAAAAATCCTTTCGGAAAAATCACCTGCTGAACTGATTGAACAGGTGAAAGATAAAGTAAAAGAACAGAAAAAAGGAGAGACTCGTGCGGGCTGAACAGCGTAATTATCCTTTGACCCACTCTTTTTTACTCTTTGTTATTTTGGCTTTCTGCCTGACCGGATGCGCGCACGGGCCCCTGACGACAGACACTGCACCTGCATTGTCCCTGTCAACGGGTCAGAGCTATCTGGCAGATGCATCCGCGTCGGACCGTATTTCCTCGCCTTCGGCAAAGACGGAGAAAGCGGGGGACTCTTCTGATGATGACCTCGACGATTTCGGGGATGATGACCTTGACCTGTGGGATGAAGGTTCGGAAGAGGAAACGGTTCAGGTGGCTGACCCGCTTGCTCCGTTCAACCGGGTGATGTTCCATTTTAATGACAAGTTGTATTACTGGGTTCTGAAACCTGTTGCGACAGGATACAAATCCGTAACTCCTGCACCTGTCAGGATCGGTGTGAAAAATTTTTTCCACAATCTTTCCACACCTATCCGATTTGCGAACTGCATTTTCCAGGGCAAATTTCGTACAGCAGAAGTCGAATTTGCCAGATTCCTGATTAACAGCACTGCGGGCGTCCTGGGGTTCGGAGATGTTGCCAAAAACAACCCGTCATTTGCAAAGCCCCAGGGGGAAGATATGGGGCAGACCCTTGCTACTTACGGAATCGGCAATGGATTTTACATCGTATGGCCCATCATGGGGCCTTCCACCCTGCGCGATTCCGTGGGAATATTCGGAGACCGGTTTCTCAGCCCTGTCACATGGACAGATATGCCCACGGAAGCAGCCTTTGGGCTTACAACTTTTAAAACTGTAAATGAGAGTTCATTTCGACTCGGGGATTACGAAGGAATCAGGGAAGCGGCCATTGAACCTTACGAAGCATTCCGTGATGCTTATCTTCAGTATCGCAAAAAGAAAACTGAGGGCAGTGAAGGGGGAAAAGGCGAGAGAAGGTACGACAACCTGATAAAGGAATGGATTAAATAAAAAGAGTGTGTGTTTAGTGTTTAGTGTTTGGCGAATTTCATGTCAGGATGACACCAAATACCAATACAAAATACAAAACACAAAAACGGGCGCATTTACAACTTGGGGGAGTCCCGGAGGGACGACTGAAAATAGCCCGGCAATTCATTGCCGGGGCGAATGTCCCCGTTTTTTCAGTCCCGGAGGGACGACGGAAAACCTTTTCAATCGTCCCTCCGGGACTGAAAATCACTCCCCTGACTTGTAAATACGCCCCACAAAAACCTGATTCGGAGATACATTAATGCATTATGAAGGAAATATCATCAGGCCGCCCAGTGAAGCGAACAGTATCCTGCTACAGGTGACTGTGGGATGCTCCCGCAATAAATGCACGTTTTGCGGAACATACACGGGAGAGCGATTCCGTATCAAACCTGATGACATTATCATGCAGGATATTGCTTTTGCATCAGAATACTGTAAAAAACAGCGAAGGGTCTTTCTTTGCGACGGGGATGTCATGGTCATTCCCCAGAAAAGACTGCTGAAAATTCTCACAGAAATCAGAAAGCAGCTTCCCTGGGTCACACGGGTTGGGACTTATGCCAATGCCAAAAGCCTGAAAATGAAGACCGACGAACAACTTAGGGAACTCAGGGAGTACGGGCTGGGAATTGCATACATGGGGCTTGAAACCGGGGATGACGTGACCCTGAAGAATATTAACAAGGGGGCCATGTCGGAAACCATGATCCAGATGGGAAAAAAAGCAAGGGAGGCAGGGATAAAATTCTCGATTACGGTACTCCTGGGAATTGCAGGCAGGGAAAGGTCCCAGATACATGCGGAAGAAACCGGGAGAGTGCTTTCCGCAATTGATCCTGAATACGTGGGCGCGTTGAGCCTGATGCTGATCCCGGGAACACCGCTGTATCAGGATCATGCTTCAGGAAATTTTCACCTGATTGATCCGGATGAAATGTTGAAAGAACTCAGAACCATGATTGCCAACACAGACCTTTCAAGAGGACTATTCCACGCCAATCATGCTTCCAATTACCTTCCTATAAGGGCCAGGCTGCCAAAAGATAAGGATTCGACAATACAACTGATTGACCAGGCACTTGCAGGTGAAGTAGCACTGAAGCCCGAATGGCTGAGAGCCCTGTAGCAAGGGATTTCCCAATAAAATACCCGTTGCTGCTCGCGAGGGATTGACAAATCCCCCGCATGTGCGGGATTCCGGATTTGTTAATCGTTTGACTGAGCTCACGCCGAACCGGGTATATTATTTATTTGGAGTTTCCCAAGTATTCAAAGACCTGCGAGGTTTTGAAAACCTCGCAGGTCTCCGGTGGCCTGTACGCAATCACGCATCACGCATCACGTTTCACGCATCACGTTTCACGCATCACGCATCACGCATCACGCATCACGTTTCACGCATCACGTTTCACGCATCACGCATCACGCATCACGTTTCACGTTTCACGTTTCACGTTTCACGTTTCACGCATCACGCATCACGTTTCACGCATCACGCATCACGCATCACGCATCACGCATCACGGAGGACTCCATGCCATTCACAGAAGTCGGCGGCAAAACCATCTTTTTTTCTCACAGCACTTCGGAAAGTGACCGGAACTTACTGCTGATTCACGGGTCAGGCGGAGATCATATGCACTGGCCCTATCAACTGAGACGCCTCCCCGGTATCAATGTCTGTGCAGTTGACCTTCCGGGTCATGGCAAATCCGGCGGTCACGGGCATAATAATGTGGAAGACTATGCGGATTTTATCAATTCGTTTGTTTCTGAACTGAATTTTGACAAGGTCTCACTGGCAGGGCATTCCCTTGGCGGAGCGATTGTCCAGTGTCTTGCTCTTCGATCTCCGAAATGGCTCTCCCGCATTATCCTTGTGGGAACAGGGGCCCGTCTGCGGGTCGCACCTGCCATCCTGGAAGGGATTTTATCCGATTTCCAGGGAACAACAGACCTGATTTGCAATGAATATGCTTATGGCCCTGCTGCATCTCCATCGCTGATTGATGCCGGGCGCAAAGCTCTTTCAAAGGTTCATCCCCCTCTGCTCCTCGGTGATTACACTGCCTGTGATCAGTTTGACGTCATGGAAAAGATAAAAGGACTTACCCTTCCCACCTCAGTCATCTGCGGATCAGCAGACAAACTTACCCCAGTGAAATACAGTGAATATCTCCATCGTCATATCCGGGGATCAGCAATCTCAATCATCGAAGGCGCGGGGCATATGGTGGGGCTGGAGAAACATGAAGAGTTCACCGAAAGTATAGGTAGATTTCTGACAAATTGACTGTCGGTAAATTGTTCGGAACGATGCAATCCTTAACCCGGTGCTTTGTCAAGATTGAAAATATGCTGATTATAACGGATTTAGGGGAGGCCCCGGTTTCGGGGTCTGCCCGATGCTTTACGTTTTTACAAGGCTCCGGGCGGACATTCCCCGGAAACGGCAGTTTCCGAAAAGACAGATATGCCGGCCATCCGGTTCGCAGTGTCCCGGAACAGGCAGATCTGCCGTTTTACTGCTTAATAATTTCAGGATGTTGTGCCCTCCCCTAAATCCGTTATAATCAGAAAATATGCTGATTATAACGGATTTAGGGGAGGCCGCAATTTATGCCTGTGAATATGACAAACGCGGCATCGGCTGCCACCCCGTTAAAACGGGGTGTTAATGAGAATCCGGGAATACATTCTTTCATTAACCTCCTGATTTATCAGGGGGAAGGACAGCAAATTTACCGTACCGCAACCGTTTTAACGGTTTTCGGAAGAAAGGATGCTTACCCCGGAATACGGACATGTTCGCGGAGGCTCCCCTAAATCCGTTATAATCAGAAAATATGAATTCGGAGTTCTGGCCTTATGCGGTTTCCGGCCGCCTGAAGACGGAAGACATACCGTTTCTTCCTGCGGGTTGCTGAGAAAAAAATGGCAATATTACCTGATAGTATTGAGAATAGAGAAAAGCAGGATCGCTGATGCACGGTGACCAGCGGTTAATAATTTCTATTTAAATTTAAGGAGATTGGACGATATGCTTAAAAAAAAATATCTTACCATAATAGCTACCCATATTATTATAGTTTGCATGATTGGAACAGCTTATGCTGGTGATTGTAATTGTCGAGGTTGCTGTTCAGGGCACGGCGGGGTTATCTGCGTGAATGGATTTACAATGTGTGCTGACGGCACTTCGCTAAGTTCGACATGCATAAATAAAGGCTGTGTCGCTGAAGATTGCCCCGGATGCGGTGGGATCACAACGACGACGATGCGTTCGACAACTACGACAATGCGTCCGACAACTACGACGATGCGGCCGACAACTACGACTACAACAATACCTGTTGTTGCAACTTGTTCTCTGATCGCTTCTGACAGTTTGAAATCACTGCTTGGAACAGCATGGGATTTCACTTACAGTATTTATACAGATACAGTTACTTTTGAAACAGAGATAAAAACAGGCGATGATGGTAACTTATTACTGATGTACCATGATCAGGCTGGTAATGTAGGAGGCGTTTTTTATACAGAATTCTCATCTGAAATGGGCGGAGGCTGCGGATTTTTTGCAATTACTCTCACAGACACGCTGGGTCAATCCTATTGGTTTAAAGTCAATGATAATATCGCAGCCGGATATCAGGCGACTCATGATGTCTCTACCGGACAGGTGTACGATGCTTATTCAATGTCAGGAATAAAAATAGGCGTTTCTGATGAATCCCCCACGCAGTTTTCAAAAAATCCCAAGGATATACAGTTATTGGTTGATACAACTTGGGAATTTACTTATAAGTTGGGATCAGACGAATTCGTTGATGAAATTACTTTCGGAACAGATACAGAATCAAATTCTGATGGCTTTGTGGCATTAAAGGCTTCCAATAAAGAAGGGGATATCGGATTGGTCTTTTATACAGAATTTCCACTTTCATTGGGAGGCGGATATGGCTTTTCTGTTGGAATAAATGATGATTATTATTTTTTCCAAGTAGATGATAATTCCGCAACCGGTTGGAGATCATCTGGAGAATTTTATCCGATGACCGGTGTAAAAACTAAGGCCGGTTGGGTAAAGATCAGCGGATCAGTCATGTATGAAGGAGTTCCTTTGTGCGCTATGGTGTTAGCAAACGGCCAGTATATGTTTTCCTGTGCAGGGGACGGAACATATGAAATGGAAGTCCCTTTGGACGAAAACGGAGAAATTACTTTGTTCGGTTTCTGTGACGGATTCGCTCCTTTCAAACGAATTTCAGGTCCTTGGGCAATGACGGATTCTGATCTCAGTATGTCCCGTTCGGGTTCAGGAAGCATGGTCATGGATATCACTGCAAGCAGCATCCCGGCAAACACCGGTTGGGTAAAGATCAGCGGATCAGTCATGTATGAAGGAGTTCCTTTGTGTGCGATGGTGTTAGCAAACGGCCAGTATATGTTTTCCTGTGCCGGGGACGGAAGATATGAAATGAGTGTGACCAAAATAGGGCATAAAATATATTTTAAATAATTACAACATATTATTAACTGATATTGCCGGATACCCGACAACGGTTTCTTTCTGCCGGAAATCGGCTTGTAAAAACATTAATTACCTGATTTTATATATTATAGTCGGAATATTCTCGTAAAAAGACGGTTCTGCTTTTTCCGGTTCTTTCAGAATTACTCTTTTTACTTATTTTAACTCTGAAAAACATCATAAGATATAACTATC
>JAUCGG010000283.1 GCA_030378015.1 Desulfococcaceae bacterium HSG8 | reverse complement strand
CGCAACACGAAGAGTAATTTCAACGATCTGGTGACGGAGATCGCTTGCGGGCTGCACAATCTCAGAACCAGCTACCGCTGAACCCTTAATTGTAAAGGTTTTCCTTATTTCCGATAATGTCTATTATTTATTTATTCGGAGTTTCCGTATCCCCGCGCGGCAGAAGGAAATTGCCAGGAAATGGATGAACAGGCTCGGAGTCGGGAATAATAAGGCAGAAAGGCCCTTTGACCAGCTTTCTTACAAGGAGCAACGCCATGATCCCTCAAATCGGAGGATGATCCTTAACATGGCGGATTTCATCGGTAAAAACACACGAACCTATTGCCGGGAATTTTATTGATAATCAGCAGACTGAAAATTCAGGCCCCGTTCGTAGTCCCGCCTTCAGGCGGCCTTTGTAAAAACAGATAGTTCAGATCGTATGGAACTTTTTCGATCTATTGATAATTAAAACGGGGTGATTTTTTTCTTGATTTTGGTTCATAAAAACCTTAATTAAAGATTCACATCCCATACGGGGAAAATCAGACCATTTTGCTTATGTCACAAAATTAAGGATGAATTTATGCCAAATGTGGAATCTTGCAAAGAAGATATTTTAAAGAAGCTGCGTGAAGCCGGGGCAAAAGGGTTAAACAAAACCGGCCTGAAAATCAACTCAAAAATAAAAAAACAGGCTCTTGCTGAACTTGAAAAGGAAAAGAAGATAGCGAATCTGGAGACTGGCAGGAAATATTTGTATGTCCTGAAGGAGTTTGATAACCCGCCGGTGGAATCTTACAAAGAAGATATTTTAAAGAAGCTGCGTGAAGCCGGGGCAAAAGGGTTAAACAAAACCGGCCTGAAAATCAACTCAAAAATAAAAGAAAAGGCTCTTGCCGAACTTGAAAAGGAAAGGAAGATAGCGAATCTGGAAACTGCCAAGGGGAAATACCTGTATGTCCTGAAAGAGTTTGATAACCCGTTGGAAATGGCATATGACAGAGTTGAAGAGAAAGTCATATCTTATAAAACAACTCTGCACCCTAAAACAAGAATTGTCAAAGATTGTGAGAAAAGGTGCCCGGAAAGAGTTAAAAAAGAGCTTAAAAGTGCGATTGATTGGCTGGTAGGAGAAAATAAGCTGTTAGAACTGAAGCATAGGGGACATTCTGTGTTCATACATGTGTCATCGGTTCAATCACTTTTGCCGTCAGACCAACCCGAAGAAAAATCCGAATTCAGCAGGGACCAGGTACTGGAAGCATACAACAAAGTAACTCAGCGCATCGGTTTCTCAAACGTGGAAATCTACGATCTTCAGCAGGAACTCGGCGTCCCTATGGATGAACTGAAAGCATTTCTTTTGGAAGAAAGCAGGCAGGGACGGGCTGTGCTGAGTTTCGGCGACTGGCCCCTGGCTTCCGAGGAAACCCGGTCAGGGGCAATTTACCTGAATAATAAACCCAATCTGCTGGTTCGTTTTAAAGAGTGATTCAGACATGAAAAAACAACTGATCAACCCGTTTGAGAATGACACCGTTTCCGAACCACGTCACATTGATAAGGCTGTTGTCACTGGCCTGAATGATAAGCCCCTTGAGGCTATTATCCGACAATTCGAATCCCTTCGCGCAGGCCAGCGACCAGCGAAAAAAAAACTATCCCATGCCCAGTTTGTGGTATCGTCCCAGGCAGGGTATGGGAAATCCCATCTGATCGGCCGCCTGTTTCATAAGTTAAGCGGGAGCGCAACGCTTGTGTATTTGCGCCCGTTTGAGGATGCTTCCACATGCTGGAAATCCGTTTTGCTCAAAATGGTTCAGGAGTTAGATTTTCCTGACAATACAGAGCTTGAATACTGTAATGACAACGAACCGACACAACTCGAAGCGTTTGCCCATGGGATATTGGTTCACCTGATAGCGGACGCCGTAAAGAACGGAGACGTCCGCACCAAAAACAAGCAGGCCATGATAGATTATCTTAACGGAGCCACTGTGGAGACCTTCAGGAGTAGTGAAAACAAATGGCTGCGTGATAATTACAAAATGGTTATCAGCCAGTGCAGCCGACAGCTTCAGCGTAACGGGGTCAGGTTGTATGCCTCCGCTCTGAGTTGGCTCGGAGTGCTGTTCACCTATACGTATTTCCCCGCTGAATACGAACTCAGGGAAACCTGTCGGGATTGGCTCCAAGGAGGAACCATAAACCCGGAAGAGGCGGAACAGATAGGAATAAGGTCCAGGGATATTCCCAACGCTGAAATGGGTAGCGGCGAAAGCAACGAACTTTGCAAACACCGGATCACAGATTTTTGTCGCTTGGCAGGTTTCTTCCGACCCTTTGTTTTCTGCTTTGATCAAACTGAAAACTATGGGAACGATATCGTGCTTGCAAAGGTTTTCGGATTGGTGATACAGGTTCTGACTGACGAAACATATAACCAGATGACAGTGGTTACAACAAAGCAAGACAGTTGGTCTAAAAGTATCGAACCATGGTGGGAAGAGGCTCACAAAAACCGCCTGAGTCCGCCACTGGAACTTGAAGGGCTGAATCAGAAGCAGGGGGCAGAGCTTATCGAACACAGATTCAGGGGGTTGGATACTGACGAGAAACATCGTTTTATTGATGCCCAATGGCTTAAAGAGTTGTTTCAGGGCGGGAGTGAACTGGGTATCCGGGATTTCATTCAGCGATGCAGCAACCGCTGGCTGGTAATCGAAGGCGGGACAATAAAACCGCGTGATATTTCCAGGTGCTACAAGAAAGCTGTCGAACAGATAAGAACACAGCCCAAACGATTTGTTTTTGATCCGAATACTCTTTATTGGCTGGTAAGCGAGGTGGCGGACGGTCTTCCTGATCTCACTTTCGAGAAATATAAAAGTCAGAAAGGGTATTTTACTTTGCTTTGGAAGCTATCGGATACCCGCAGGATACTCTTCGGTTTCGAAAGCGAAGCCAACTGGAAACGCTGGCAAGCCATTGATCGTGAAGCAAATATTCATTACAGGACAGATAACAATGTAAAAGCAGTGCTTTTCAGAACACCCGAACTGAGAAAAATCCCCGGTCCGAAATGGAAAATCGCAAGCGCAATCAACGCCGCCCAAAAAGAGTATCTGCACATCATACAACTGGAGAAACCTCAGATGGCAGAGCTTTATGCGGCTCGTGATCTTTATGTGGATGCCGGGGAGGGGAATATTCCGTTTCAGCGCCACGAAGTTCTCAGCTTCATACGCCAGCAGCTCGGACCTTTCTGGGACAGGGTACAGCGATCTCTTGCATCGGAAGATGCGGCTGGCGGAACGAAGCCGCCTGATAAAATCACAAAAGAATTGATCGAAGAAATACGAAGAATCGTTCGAGAAGAGAAATTTATGAGTGCGGATGAGCTTATCAATAGATTATCCGTTTCTATTTCACCGGAAGCGCTTCATGAAGCCCGGGCACACATCCCGCAAATCAGAGTGCATGTCGGTCCGAATACGACGATGATCCAATGGCAGTCAGACAAATAAACGTAACACAATTGAAATGTGCCTGCCTTGATACCGAATGGCGTGAGGCATGGCTCAGGGACAAAAACCCGTCCACAATGCTTTCTTCGCCCGGGGGAACACGCCCTGTTTACGGAACGCTTTTCCACAAAATAGCAGAAAATTACGTGGGATGGCTCACGTCATCGGAAGGCACGGGGAGACTGGCGGATGAGAAAGCCCTCTGGCATGAAATGTATGAACGCTTTGCAGAGGAGAAACTGACGGGGCTGCTGAAATCCGAAAAGATTGATTCGGCCTATCATGTGGGACAGGCGTTGAAAGTCTTTTGCCAGCGGGTGTCGGCATTGAGGCATCGAACCCCCGGTTTTCAATCCTGGCAGGACATTTACCTGACAAAAGAATTTTCGGTCAGGGATGTTCGCTTTGATGTCGGAGCCAGCAGCATTTTCATTTCCGGACAGATTGACGCGGTGCGAACCCACCCCGATCACGGACTGGAAATTGTTGATTATAAACTTTCGCACGGCGCAAACATGAAACATGATCTTTTACAGATCGCCATATATGCCAAGTTATTAGCCATGACAAAACCGGGACTTCGTTTTCACGGAGTTCTTGAATATTACGAGCCGAAATTAAATGAGGTCACCGTAAAAGTTGAAGAACTTGACACGATCTTTGACGAGTTTGTCCGGCCTGTGCTCTATGAACTCGTCGGTGAAACTGCCCCGTCATTGGCCGCCTCTTCCCACGATGATCTGTCCGAAAAAATTCGGAAGTGCTACACTGACTTCAAGCTGAAGGTCGAAATCATAGATAATATTGAGGCACCGCAACTGATAAGATACAAAGTAAAACCGGCATCGGGGGTGAAGGTGGTTTCCCTGGCGAGCCGTGCCGAAGATCTGCAGGTGACCCTCTCTTTGAAAAAACCTCCGCTGATCAGGCCTGCCCAGGGGTGCGTAACGATAGATATTCCGAAAGAGAACCCTGACACGGTATTCTGGCGGAATATCGTGAATGATCCGGTGTATGCCGGAGATGAAAGTTTTGTTTCCTATCCCATCGGCACGGGGATTGACAACCGGGTGATCATTGCCGACTTTGCTGACCCTAACATGTGTCATGCCTTGGTTGCCGGGGCGTCAGGCAGCGGGAAAAGCGAATTCCTGAAAAGCTTGGTGGCGTCTCTGATAGCAAAAAACGGACCGGGAACCCTGAAACTTTCCATTATTGACCCGAAGATACTGACGTTCGGTTCATTTTCCGATTGTGCGTACCTGACAGATCCGATCATCACGGATGTGAGTTCGGCGATTCCCTGTCTTCAATCGGCTGTGGAGGAGATGGATGAGCGTTATCAGCAACTTGGTAGCGAAGGTTTTGAGGATATGAGCAAGCGTTTCCGGGCCGGGAGAAAAGAGGTTCCGTTTTATGTCATTATCTTTGACGAGTTTGCAGACCTTATTCTGGCGGGGAAGGAAGAGAAAAAAGAATTTGAGAGATTGGTAGCGAGATTGGCTGCAAAGGGCCGCGCCGCGGGCATCCATCTTGTTCTGACCACCCAGCGCCCGGACAGGAAAATCGTCACGGGTCTTATAAAATCAAATCTTCCGTTAAAGGTTTGCCTCAGAGTCACAACATCAGGCAACTCACAGATCATATTGGATAAAACAGGCGGGGAATCACTTCTTGGAAGAGGCGATCTTCTTTGTGACCGGGGGAAGGGCATTGAGCGTGCCCAGTCCCCTTATATACCGAGAGATGAGTTGTTGCAATTAACAAAAAAAGGGCTTTGCTGATATGAAACTGATCGCGGGAGATAAGCCTGTTCAAATTCATCTTTTCGAAGCGCAAAGTTTCCGGTGAAAGTATCATGCTTACGGGAGCGACGCATGGTACTGCTGACACGGTAAAATTTCTCCTGCTGGATGAGCCATGCCAGGGACTTGATCCCTCAAGCCGAAGGATGATCTCGGATATGGAGGATTTCAGCACAAACCCATCTTCTGTATGTGACACACCATCCCCAGGAAATCATTACCATGTCTTGCAGCTTGGGGTCATCAGGCGCATTCCCAAAAACTGGGAACGAGTTAATGGCTCGTTACGAGGCTCTGCCTCGTGTTTCAGATTAAAGCCGGTGAGCTAGGCGAATGCCTCGCAAGGCAGAGCCTTGCATGATGCATTCCCAGGCAGAGCCTGGGAACGAGTAATGTATTGAATTTATGATATGTACAACCTACTTTTGGGTGTCTGCGAATCTTCTCAGACCTGTAACAACACCGTGACAGCGACATGCCGTACTTATCAGGAGATCATTTTGGGAATTTTTTGGGTGTCCCACCTTTTACACAAAATGGAAATTAGGGCGCGTTCCGTAAATGTTGATACTAATCGCATTCTGTGAAAGGTTGTTTTGAAAAAATGCGATTTTTTATTTCGGTATCACCATTTACGGAACG
>JAUCGG010000050.1:18052-29723 GCA_030378015.1 Desulfococcaceae bacterium HSG8 | reverse complement strand
GGGGCAAGCCCCTACATTTAATAATTTACGATTTACGATTTACGATTTACGATTTACGATTTCATTCCTGTTGTTCAACGCAAAAATTTGTAGGGTGGGGCTTGCCCCACCAACCGTTGGTGGGGCAAGCCCCACCCTACTGTTGTTCAACGCAAAAAATTTGTAGGACCACCAACAGTCAGTAGATCGAAAAGTTTGCGAACAGTGGATTCCGGGTTAAACATCCGTTTTCCGATTTTCACCGGAATGACAGTATGTTAAATCGTCATTCCGGGGAAAATTAAAAAACGGATGGACATCCTTCATTTGTCAGTTTACACTTTAATGCAGAACGATTTTTCAAATCGTTTTAAACAATTTGAAAAATTGTTTTACAGCCGGAAAAAGTGTAAATTTTTGGCTTTTATGTAAGGATGCCAACGGATGTTTTTTAATTTTAACCCGGAATCCATTGTTTGCAGGCTTAAACGAAAAGTTTTCGATCTACCAACAGTTGGTGGGGCAAGCCCCACCCTACATTTACGATTTCAGCCCGTCCGTATATTGTCTGAGGATTTATCCCCGTCCGAATACACCGTTTACCCTATTGACTTATCTTCCCATTAATGAGATAAGCCTGCAATCGGGTAAGCCTGCATGTTCCGGAATCTGGTTTAGCTATTTGTCTGAACCACGATTTCAGGATTAAACGCTCAGGGCCATGAAAATGTATTTTCACGGTAAAGGATTGCCGGGATTAATATGCTGTAAATCCTGTAAATCATTTAATCCTGAAAATCCGAGTTCAGACAAATGACCAAAAAGAAGATCAATGCCTTATAATACAAAATCCGTCATCACCGATAATTTTTTAATTGACATTGCATCTGATAGTTAATATAGTGCCTTTAATTAAGAATTACAGCATCAGCATCCCTTCAGAGTTTCAGAAATTAAAGAGGGATTGGCTCTTTTTTTCATAAGAACTTCGTTTGTAAAGACATGTTATGCAGAAAACCAGACACATTCTGAGTATAATCCTTATTGCCGCCATGCTGTTATCAGGACTGCCTCTTTTCAGTCCCGAAGATGCGAGCAGGGATAACCAGGTGGACCTGCAGGACGCAATTTTATGGGTAAAAGATTTTGTCCGTACAGTTGACAGCCCTGTTCAGTTCACAGCAAGTGTGGAAAAGGTGCTTTCCACACTTAATGTGGTTGCTGGTTTGAAAACGACGATCAGGAAGGGGGGTGATGTGAAATCAGGGGCAAAATCAGTGATCTCTGATTTTTGCCTGATATCCTCGAATGATTACCCGATGTTTTCGGGTAACTCCTCTTATATGTGTGATCAGTTATATTCTTACAGTTCCGCTGATATATTGCCTGAGTTTCCCCCTCCGCGATGCGGATGATCCGCTTGCTTTTTGTTGGTAATTCGTGATTATTGATTTGCATCATTCATAATTGAGGATGATGCAGGAAATTCAGCTTTATCAGAATAGGAAAGGAGTTTTAAAAATGAAAAAGATTTTTACAATAACGGCTATTTTCGCGGTAATGATATGGACAGCTTCGGTTGCTTTTGCTGCGCCTGGAACTTTGAGCTTCAATCCTGCAGCTGCAACAGTGGCAGCAGGTGGCTCGGTTACGGTTAGTGTAGAGGCAGATGATGCAACAGGGATTGCAGGTGCTGCCCTGACGATAACGCATCCTGATACTCTGACAGTTACGGTTGCAAGTGATGTTTTTGCAACTTTCATAAGCTTGGGATATGATTCTGCCGACGGTCTGGATACGAATAACCAGGTTGACGGATTCGATTCCCCTGTTGTTGCCAATTCTGTCAGCGGAACAGGCACAAAAATTGCTGCTGCCTCTCCCACAGCCTTGGACGGAACCAATAATGTTCTGTTCAAAGTGACATTCACAGCACCGGCAGACGCGGTGGAAGATACAGAATATCCCATCACTATCACCGCTACAAGCCTGAGCAATGAAGCTGCCGGTTACGATGCGGCGGGTGAAACGATTGATATCTTGGTCGGAATCAGTGGTGATACTTATCCGACACTGCTCTCGAAGGATGCTACAGGACTTGGTACGGGGACGGTTACGATAGGCGCTGATTTTACCCCGGGTGATGTGGATAATGATGGCGACGTTGACATATTTGACGTTCTTGGCGCTATCGACATCATGAATATGGCGGCAGCTGATCAGCCTGGTGCTGCTGGATTCGGTGCGGCAAACAGGGTTGATACAGACGATATTATCAACTTGTTTGACTTGCTGGGTATCATTGACCTGATGCCATAGAGGTAAGAGAACATTCGGAAAGCAGAGCCCTGTCTTTTGGGCGGGGATCTGCTTTCAGGTGTTCCTGAATATATAGGGATAGTAGTCGGATTTTAAACTTTAAAAAAAATTTGCAGAGGTGTAATTATGAGGAAAAAAAGAAACGGTTATTGGGTTAGTCTTCTTGTTGGGCTGCTGATTCTCTCTTTCGGAGCGGCGCCGGCCGCACTCGGACAAGGAGTTACTATAGAAAGTAAGAGCGTTGCTCCGGGAGCTCAGGGATTTACGGTGAGTGTTGATCTGACTGATCATCCGAATGTCAGAGGCGGCGATCTTAGGTTTGTCTATCCTACTGATGCGATGACGTTTGTGACTGGCGAGGTGTTGGCTGGCGGCAGTTGGCTGGTAAGCCAGGTTAAGGAAGATACAGCTGGTGAGGTAACTGTTCTTCTGGCAGGAATGCCGGGACAGGTTGCGGCTGCTGCTTCTACAACTTTGGCAGAATTGTCTTTCAATATGTCAGATACGGTTGATCTGGATTCATATACCATCTCCTACGGAGAAGCTAGCGCTTTGGCAGCTGATGACAATTCAGCCATCGCTGTTACAGCAACAGACGGCATAATAAGCATTGCGAAAGAGCCTACCGTAGATGTGACGATAGCTCCTGCCGATGGTTCATGGGGAACTACAAACCCCGCGCCGGGTAAAAACACCCACGAGGCCGGACAGTCCCCAACATATACTGTGACTCCTGTTGCCGGTTACCGGGTAAGCAGCTTTGCCATTACAGGTTCGGATGACTATACGACTGCTACACTGGAAGCTGATAACACCTACACCTTCTCACCTGCACTTGATACTGGTGATATACTCGCCATGGCAGTTGAGTTCGAACTGATTCCCACATGGACCATCACCGCATCAGCGGGCGATAACGGAAGCATCAGCAGCGAAGGTCCGACAACATACGAAGAAGGAACAGACGTAGCATACACAATTACGCCTGCTGAACATTACACTCTGGATACCATTGAGGTACTCGGGGATGATGATCCTATCACCACAATAGACGGCGCTGACTTTACCTACAGCTATGGCGTACTCGCCGGCAGCGGGGAATCCACCATTTCTGTTACATTTAAGCTGAAGAACTACACGATCACTGCAACCGCGGATGGGAACGGAGCCATCACACCTGAAGGTGAAGGCGATTATGCTGCGCTTTCCACCCCGTCATTTACGCTTACACCTGATACAGAAAACAATTTTGTGATTGATACCTGTACAGTGGATGGCGTGGATGTTACAGAATTGCTGGTAGCTAGCGAAGAGAATCCGAAGGTTATGACCTATACCTTTGCCGAACTTACCGCTCCGGCAACAATAGATGTCGCCTACAAACTGGGCGTGTTCACCCTCACCGTCAAGGCGGTGACAGATGGCGGAACCATTAAGCCCAAGGGTGATGTTGTCGTAATCGCGGAAGATAAGCAGGAATTCACCGTAACGTCTGAACAGGGCGATGATGAATGGTGGGTACTTGATAGGATCAAGGTCATGTGGGCAGATGGTGAAGTAGAGAAGTATTATGCAGAAGATCTGGACGACGATGGCAACTTCAAAACGGCCAAAGTCCTTCAGGACGCCACTGTAAAGGTGTACTTCAAGCAGGTTCATTTTGTATTTGCAACAACAGATGCTCTTGGTCCCGAAGGAATTGATATCGCGGCTGTCGGAGCAATCACTCCTGCTGACAGTGTGACAGTGGACAACGGCGCAACTCAGAACTTCACAGCAACCCTGAATGCAGGATATGAGGACTGGGTTGTTGACCTGATCGTTGATGATGTTGCCATTGGTGCTGCAAGCTATGATTTCCTCGGCGAAGGCGCTGTGAACCATACCGTTATCGCACAGTTCGAGCATCCGAATGTCCAGAAGGTCCTGAACAGCGGCGATGCGAACATGGACTTTGACATTGACTTTGATGAACTGGTTTTCGTCATTGCGCTTTACAATGGAAAAGGCCACTACTGCCCTGCCGGAGCAACAGGATACGGACTTTCCTTTATGGCAGGCGAGAGCACTGACCCGAACGCTTATCTCTGCGTACCTCACGGTTCGGATTATGATCATCCGGAAGGTGAGAGCACCCAGAACTGGGTCATTGAATTCTCCGAGTTGCTGCGGGCTATCCAGCTCTATAATGCAGGCGCGTACTGCAACGCTGAAGGCACGGAAGACGGTTTCGCACCGGGTATCTGCGAGTAGTATCCGCGGATATGCCTGATGTTTATTTCACAACCCCATCTCTTTTGGGTGGGGTTGTGTTATATGAAGCATAATAAGCGGTATTTTTAATAATTGTGGAAAATTGGAGGAAGTTAAGATGAAAAGAACTGCATTTGTTTTGGCATTGGCGATGGTGTTTGCCTGTGCTTTTGCATCGCCGGCACTGGCAGGTGATGTAACGGCAGCGTATGCAGATAACACGTTGACGCTGAATGTGCCGGAAGGAATAAAAACCCTGGGGATTGAAGCAGACGGATGTACCGTTGTTTTTGATAAGGCCCCCGGACTCTCTAATGATGAAGACGGCCAGTGGGCATGGATTGATATTCCCGTTGGTTCGATCAGCCTTCCTGTCGAGGGTGCATGTGATTCCCTTACAGTTAAATATGGAAGTGACGGAGCGGTAAAGAATATAACGCTCAAATAAAAATCCCTATTAGCGGGGACAGTGCTGAAGTAAATTTTTTCAGGGCCGTCTGAAGGCGTAACATTCATCCGGCAGGCGGCCTCTTGCCCAGTCGCTAAGTGCAGCCCACCTAAAGTGATTCGGTTTCTGTGGTTCTGATGAGTCCTGAAATTATTTCTGGGACTCTGTTACCAGTGTCCGAAGAACGATTTCAGAACCCTTGTATTTCGGAACCCGCAAACTACGGCGGGCGGTACTCAGTCGGGGAAGCGACTTCAGTGCTGTATTCTGACAGTGGTCAGTTGTAACAGACAACTGGCAACTGACCGAACATACTTAATTCTTTTGATAAACAACCATAGGAGAGAGTGATTATGAGGCCTTTTCAGGTTACCTCTGGGAAAAAGTTCATTCGCTTCATGAGCATGACCTTTGCGCTTGCACTGGTTATTGCTTTGTCGGGATATGGCATTCCGGTACCCGGCGCTCATGCTCAGGCAACCGATTCGGTGCTTGTCGAACTGAGTGCAGACACCGGAAATACCTACACGGCAGGAGAGGAAGTGACGGTCACTGCCCAGGTAAGATATACTGAGAATACCGAGTCTTGGCTGGCTCTGTATTACAAAACTGACCTGCCGGACGGATGGAGCTATGTTGAAGGTTCAGCCGGAGGGGCTAACAGACCCGATGTTCCCCCGCCTTCAGGCGAGAACACCGGCAGACTGAATTTTGCATGGATAACGGTTCCTCACAATGCAGGCGATGACGGATTTGTCAATGTCACCTTTTCATACCAGGTGATGCCTTCGGGAACCGGTACGCAGACCATTACAGGTTTTGCGGGTGTGAGGGGCGCTACAACCGAACTGGAATCGGAAACAGCGTCTCTTACGCTCAGGGAAGAAGCCCCCGATCCGGGGGATGAGACCCTGACAATCACCCAGAGCACGACGGCAAATGAATATGTGCCCGGTGGAAAGCTGACTGTTTCAGCCACTGTTGATTATACAGGCGACCTTGATGCTCTCGGAGCTGAGGTGACCCTGCCTTCCGGCTGGATTTTTGATTCTATGGATGGCGATGATACGCCTGATAACGGACTGCAGACAGGAAATATGATCGAGTTCGTATGGGCAGATACACCTGCCACACCGGTCAATTTTACTTATGTAGTCGAAGTCCCTGACGGAACAACAGGTCAGCAGCAGATTAATGCCAATGCAGCTTTCCGGCGTCCGGGAGATGAGCAGACCACAAGGGTCGCTGCAAATGCTGTTACCCTTGAGGAAGGTACGCCTGCTCTGAGCGTAACCCACGATGTGGGCGGAAGAACCTATGTGCCGGAGAATAAGGTTGTTGTTGAATCAACCATAGATTATACCGGAAAGCTCCTGGCGCTGGGATATGAAGTGGAACTGCCGGCAACATGGCAGTATGTCTCCTATAACAGGGGCACCAACGAACCCACAGACGCAATGGCGGTCAGTGAGGATGGGAAAAATCTGATAAGATTTTTCTGGGCCTCAGCCCCTGCAGGACCGGTTCAGTTTACTTATGAGGTGCTTGCCCAGGGAACAACCGATGCCCAGGATATTGCAGCGCGGGTAAGATACCGCCGCATCGGTGATGAAGAAGAAGTATGGGCCCAGCCGAATCCGCTGACACTCACCGCTGGCGAAGCCAGCCTGAGCGCGACCCACAGCGCACCGGATTATGTAGCAGGCGAGACCCTGACAATCACCAACCAGGTTGCCTATACAGGTACGCTGAATTCACTGGGAGTTGAAGTCACCCTGCCGATGGGATTGACATATGCGGATCGCAGCGGAGCAGACAGACCCAACATGGACGAGGAGTTGAAGTTCTACTGGACAGAGATTCCCGCCAGCCCGGTCGAATTTACCTATACCGTAAATGTTGCCCCGGGAACTGAAGGAACAAAAGATATTTGTGCTGAGGTACGTTACGGACGTACGGGTGATCAGGCAACTGATAATTTTCAGCCGAATTGCCTCCAGGTGGATGAATACACCGAACCCACAGGACATTATATATGGTCATCCGCAGGCGATGGCGGAAACATATCCCCCTCAGGCGGTGTGTGGGTAAACGAAGGCTACAACTACACCTTTACGATTACGCCTGACACTGGCTACAGCATTGAAGACGTAGTGGTGGACGGCGCATCCGTAGGAGCAGTTACTACTTATACCTTCCCAAGTGTTTATAACAGCCATACCATTGACGCGACATTTAATTCCGAAGAGGTTATAAAAACCTCTTGGGACGGTTGCGGCGAAATTATTGTCCGGAAGCTCAATGGCCGTTATATGGCGATCATGGACGCTGATCCCACCTGTGAGGTGGAAGATGTCGAGGTCAACGGCGTATCAGTCGGATCTCTTCCCACTTACACCTTCCCGCTGAACTGTGACGGCAACGCAAGCTCAAGATCTGCTGTTTCTGCAATTGATCCCTGCTGGATGCCCGGTGTATGTGATGAGCTGGAATGCGCGGAATGCTGTGAGGATAACGGCGGAATGATTTGCCGCGAGGACGGTGTCACCGCGTGTGCTGACGGTACACTGATGTCTGATGTATGTGAGGCCATGGAATGCGATGCCTGCGGACCTGGCTCTTGTGAAATTTATGCACTCTTCAGGCCGAATTCCCCTGTAACTACTACATCCGGGGCAAACGGTCGTGTAACCACCACAGTCGGCGAGAACGGAAGCCGAATTGTAACCATGGTCCCTGATCCGGATTATGTTGTGGACGAGGTTACAGCAGACGGGGAAGTTGTGGTTGTGGGTGACAACAACACTTATACCTTCCCGAATGACGGTGAAGCCCATGCGTTGCATGTCACTTTCGCACATTCCAGCGCGATGCCGCAGTTCAAAATAACGGCAACACACGGAATCAACGGTTATATCGTTCCTGGCACTGTTCTGGTGGATCAGGGTGCTGATCAGAAATTTACCGTTGTTCCCTTCATGGGCTACCAAGTGTCTGAGGTCTGGATTGACGGCGTATCCAAGGGAATGATCACCACCTACATGTTTACCAACGTAAACGAACAGCATACCATCCATGCTACCTTCAAGTATGCTCCGGTGGATTTCCATACGATAACAGCCAGTGCAGGAGAAGGCGGAAGTATTGATCCTTCCGGTGCTATTTCAGTCAATACAGGCGCGAGCCAGAGCTTTGTGGTGAACCCGGAACCCGGGTACATTCTCAGGGCTTTGATTATTGATGGCGCAGCTTTCGCACCTGCATATGAATATACCTTCAATAATGTCACGGCCAGCCATTCCATCCATGCTGATTTCTACCAGTTGGCAACATGGGGTGAAAACGGAACGATCCATATATGGGATCCCATGGTGATCATGGATTCTAACCCCGGGTATGAGGTTGAGTCAGTTACGATCAACGGCGAACCGGTCGGATCACTGGCAACCTACATCTTCCCGGAAGAATGTTTCTACAGGATCGGCACATCAAGATCAGCAGTGGCAGCAATTGATCCGTGCTGGCTGCCGGGTACATGTGAGGATGATACCGGCGAACCCTTGGAAGGCTGCAAGGTTCATGCGACCTTTACAGACTCCCTGGTAACCGCTACGGCAGATGCTAACGGTCTCGCGACTGTTACGGCTGATGATGAAGGTAACCGGATCGTCAAGCTCGTTTCTTATCCCGGTTATGTCATAGATACTGTGACCATTGACGGTGAATTGGCAGCAGTGGACGGCGATACCTACATCTTCGCTAATGACGGTGAAGCCCATACGCTGTATGCCACCTTCAGACTGGCTGATGTTTATATTATCACAGCCACATTCGGTGAGAACGGAGCCATTGATCCTGCAGGCGCTGTTTCAGTGAATGCCGGAGCCAGCCAGGTTTTTACAATCAATGCTGACGATGGTTATGATGTGGATGACGTTCAGGTTGACGGCGTATCTGTCGGGGCAGTGTCTGATTTCACTTTTGACAGCGTCACGGCTGACCACACCATCACTGTCACCTTCAAGGCTGTGGATTATTTTGTTATCACAGCTACAGCAGGCGCGGGCGGAAGCATTACCCCGTCAGGTGAGGTCAAGGTTAATAAGGAAACTGACCGCACATTCACGATGGTTCCGAGCGCGGGATACCGTGTGGCGGACGTTCAGGTTGACGGCGTATCCGTCGGAGCCAGAGGTGCCTATACGTTTGGGAATGTTGTTGCCGAACATACCATCCGTGTGGAATTTGTAGCAGCTCCTGAATATACGATAGCTGCAACATCTGGCGCGAACGGGAGGATCACCCCGGCAGGTACTGTTTCGGTAGCCGAAGGCTCCAGCAGGGTCTTCTCAATGATACCTGACGCAGGATATGTGGTATATGACGTTCAGGTTGACGGTGTATCCGTGGGCGCAAGAGATGCTTACTCCTTTACAAATGTCGTTGCAAATCATACGATCTATGTGGAATTCACAGAAGCGATCGAACATGTGATTACAGCAGCAGCAGGCGCAAACGGAAGCATTACTCCTGACGGTGATGTCATTGTTTATGAAGGCCTGAGCCAGGCATTTACGATTGCTCCGGACCAAGGCTACGAAATAGCAAGCCTGGTAGTTGACGGGGAACCTGTAGATGCTGCTGCCAGCTACACCTTCAGCAATGTTGTTGCTGATCATACCATTGAGGTTACCTTCATCGGTGTCGGACAGCAATATACCATCAGCGCTACAGCAGGTGAAAACGGAAGTATAGATCCGTCCGGTGAAATTGTTGTTGAAGCTGGCACAAGCCCGACTTTCCGGATGTATGCTGCCGAAGGTTACATGATATCCGATGTGGTGGTGGGCGGTGTATCTGTCGGCCCCATGTCTGAATACACCTTTGACAGTGTGGCGGGTGATCATGCGATTCATGTCATCTTCGCGGAAGTGGTTCAATATACCATTACTGCAACGTCCGGGGCTAACGGCGTTATTACACCTGCCGGTGTGTCAACCGTGAACAGGGGAACCAACCTCACCCTGACAATGAACCCCGATTTCGGTTACGAAGTTGACGACGTGGTTGTGGATGGCGTGTCTGTAGGAGCAGTTACTTCATACGTTTTTACAAAGATTATGTCTGACCATACCATTGATGTCTCCTTTGTACCCACAGCGGTGCTTCAGTACGTTATAGAGGCAACTGCGGGTGGTCACGGGATCATCAGTCCGGCAGGTGATGTGACGGTAAACGAAGGCGCTGACCGTCTGTTTGTCGTGAAACCTGATCCCGGTTACGTTGTTGATAATGTGACGGTGGACTACGACCCAATCGGAGCGGTGACAGTCTACGTTTTCACAGAGGTAGAGGATGACCATACCATTTCTGCGACCTTCAAGGAGGCTTCTCCGATACCGGTAACCCATACCATAACGGTGGAAACAGAAGGTGACGGCAGTACAATGCCCGCATCGAAATCCGTGGCGGTTTACGGAGGTACGAGCATTACTTTCGAAATTACACCGAAAGAAGGGAATGAGATTGACGATGTTCTGGTTGACGGTGTATCGGTGAAGGATAAATTGGTAATGGTAATTGGTGATGATGGGGAAGAAACAGGTGCCGCTACCTATACCTTCAATGGTGTTGATGCGCCGCATGAACTTCGCGCCATTTTCAAGGGCAAGAAGAAGAGCGGTTCGGATGACAACTGTTTTATCACCACAGTAGCGGGCGGCGGAACTGCTGGCTTTGCATCTGTACTGACGCTTATGCTGTCAACACTGGCAGCAGGGATTCTGCGTCGGAAGTAAAAGCGGAGTCGTAGTAAAGCGGTTTTAAACCGACCGTAACGTAGTAAATAAAAAGGGCGGGGGGATTTTTCCCCGCCCTTTTTTATTGTGTCCCTCCGGGCATTTTGGCCCGGAAACCTTGGGATTAAAATCCCAAGCTACGATACGTCGCCCCTCCGGGGCTGAACCATGAGGTTGGGATTGAATCCCGGCGGGGCAAAATGCCCCGGAGGGGCAAGGTATCGTAGCTTGGGATTTTAATCCCAAGATATTGGGATTAAAACACATTGCCTTCGGGGCATTTTGGCCCGGAAACCTTGGGATTAAAATCCCAAGCTACGATACATCGCCCCTCCGGGGCTGAACCATGAGGTTGGGATTGGATCCCGGGGCAAATGCCCCGGAGAGGGCAAGATTTTTGGGATTAAAATCCCAAGCTACGATACGTCGCCCCTCCGGGGCTGTGAATCTTCTGGATCGCTTCTGGATCGGCAGGCTATGCAAAGCCTTGCCATCCGGGCAAAATGCCCCGGAGGGGCAAGGTATCGTAGCTTGGGATTTTAATCCCAAGATATTGGGATTAAAACACATTGCCTTCGGGGCATTTTGGCCCGGAAACCTTGGGATTAAAATCCCAAGCTACGATACATCGCCCCTCCGGGGCTGAACCATGAGGTTGGGATTGGATCCCGGGGCAAATGCCCCGGAGAGGGCAAGATTTTTGGGATTTTAATCCCAAGATATTGGGATTAAAACACATTGCCTTCGGGGCATTTTGGCCCGGAAACCTTGGGATTAAAATCCCAAGCTACGATACATCGCCCCTCCGGGGCTGAACCATGAGGTTGGGATTGAATCCCGGCGGGGCAAAATGCCCCGGAGGGGCAAGGTATCG
>JAUCGG010000050.1:0-17952 GCA_030378015.1 Desulfococcaceae bacterium HSG8 | reverse complement strand
CGGCGGGGCAAAATGCCCCGGAGGGGCAAGGTATCGTAGCTTGGGATTTTAATCCCAAGATATTGGGATTAAAACACATTGCCTTCGGGGCATTTTGGCCCGGAAACCTTGGGATTAAAATCCCAAGATTTTAAGAGGAAAACAAATGGGCACATACGCCAATCTTATTTTTCATATCGTGTTCGGTACGAAAAACCGGGTTCCCATGATAACCCCGAAATTGGAAACAGAGCTTTATCCGTACATCGGCGGGATAACTCGCGAAGAAGACGGCATTATGCTATCAATAAATGGCACAGAGGATCATGTTCATATTGTTGCAAAATTGAAACCACGACATTCGATTCCGGAAATTTTGAAGCGGATAAAAGGGAATTCTTCCAAATGGATTAATGATAATAAGAAGATAGGCGGCCGTTTTTCATGGCAGATCGGATATGGCATTTTTTCGGTGAGTGAATCCCAGTTGCCCAGTGTTCTCGGATATGTAGCCAATCAGAAAAAACACCATCAGAAAAAAACATTTGAGGAGGAATTCATACAACTTCTCGAAAAACACGGGATTGAATATGATCCTAAATATTTATGGGAATAGATTAAAACACATTGCCTTCGGGGCATTTTGGCCCGGAAACCGATTCACCTTGGGATTAAAATCCCAAGCTACGATACATCGCCTCCGGGGCTGAACCATGAGGTTGGGATTGGATCCCGGGGCAAAATGCCCCGGAGAGGGCAAGATTTTTGGGATTAAAATCCCAAGCTACGATACATCGCCCCTCCGGGGCTGAACCATGAAGGTTGGGATTGAATCCCGGGGGCAAATGCCCCGGAGAGGGGCAAGATTCTTGGGATTAAAATCCCAAGCTACGATACGTCGCCCCTCCGGGGCTGTGAATCTTGATCTGGGTTCCGCCGGGATTGAAATCCCAGGCTATGCAAAAACCTTGCCTCCGGGCAAAATGCCCCGGAGGGGCAATGTATCGTAGCTTGGGATTTTAATCCCAAGATTTTAAGAGGGATTTTAATCCCAAGATATTGGGATTAAAACACATTGCCTTCGGGGCATTTTGGCCCGGAAACCGATTCAACTTGGGATTAAAATCCCAAGCTACGATACATCGCCCCTCCGGGGCTGTGAATCTTCTGGATCGGCAGGCTATGCCATCCGGGCAAAATGCCCCGGAGGGCAAGGTATCGTAGCTTGGGATTTTAATCCCAAGTTGACGACGCCGGAGGGTGTCGGATACTCGATATCGAATAATGAAGCGACATCGCCCCTCCGGGGCTGAACTATGAGCTGGCTCTCCGCTTGGGATTAAAATATATTGCCCTTCGGGGCATTTTGGCCCGGAAACCTTGGGATTAAAATCCCAAGCTACGATACATCGCCCCTCCGGGGCTGTGAATCTTCTGGATCGGCAGGCTATGCAAAGCCCCCTTGCCATCCGGGCAAAATGCCCCGGAGGGGCAATGTATCGTAGCTTGGGATTTTAATCCCAAGCGCCCGGAGGGTGTCGGATACCCGATATCGAATAATGAAGCGACATCGCCCCTCCGGGGCTGAACCATGAGCTGGCTCTCCGCCTGGGATTAAAATATATTGCCCTTCGGGCATTTTGGCCCGGAAACCGATTCAACTTGGGATTAAAATCCCAAGCTACGATACATCGCCCCTCCGGGGCTGAACCATGAGCTTGCCCCTCCGGGGCAATGATCTAAAACTTATACTGAAAAGACACCGCAAGCCCTTCCTTTTCACCCGAAAGGCTGATCTTCGTATTTTTTCTCAAATTTTCTAAAAACTGCATGGTTCTTTTCCTGTTATATTTTCGGGCGCTGTTTACAGATCCGTAAATACTGCCTGAATAAAAGCCCAGTTCGACAAGTGTGATGACTCCGCCGAGGGCATGATTTCCGCTGTCAAAGGACTCATACGCCGCATACATCAGCGCGCTGTTCAATACAAACGCTGTTGCAGCGTCATAATATCGCCCACAGTAAAGATATCCGCCCCCGGGAACAATCGAAAAGAATCCTGCCAAGCTGGGACTTTTCCTGTCTGCGGACTCAGTTCTGCCAAGTTCTCGGGAAAGTTTTTCCAGTTTGTATTTATCCCTGTTTTTTTCGCTGATTTTCCCAAAATATGCCCTGGCCCTCTCCCAGGATTCTGTTTCAAGATAAATCCATCCGATCCTGTAGCAGCATTCATCTTTCACATCTGTGTTCTTTGTCAGCGCGATCAGATTGTGAAGATCGGAGATAGCAGGCCCCGGGGAATTCAGCTTCATATAACTTTCGCTGATCATAAAATATGCCTTTGTTACGGGGTCTGACATCCGAAATCTGAAATCAGAATGTCGGAACCTTCCATATTTTTCGATAAGCCTTTCAAAGACATTTATGGCTTCTTTGAAACCCTTGCTTTCAAAATAGGCCATGCCGATTTTGTACATTGCCGGTTTAACCCTGCGATCCTCAGGAAAGAAATATATGAATCGTTCGTATTCCCTGATGGCTTTGAAATATTCGCCGTTTGAAAAATAATGTTCTGCGAAATCGAACTGCCTGTCTGAGTCAATTTTAAGGGATGTTCCTGCAAAGGATGCGGAAATGGGGAGAAAAAATACGAAGAATGATAATATTATGTGTCTGATGGTATTTTGCATTTCGGGTTGTCCGTGGTCATTTGTCAGTTGCCTGTGGAAGCACAACGGGCAACTGACTACTGACTAAAGCTGCGTAACTCTGAGAACTTCTTCGATGGTTGTCAGGCCGTCCAGGATTTTATTGATGCCGTCCTGACGCAGAGATATCATATTGGCTTCAGTTTTTATCTGATTTGAATCAAATGTTTTCAATATCAGGCTTTTCAGCTTGCTGCTAAAAAGCATGATCTCTATGATTACCATCCGGCCTTTATAACCTGTATTCAGACAACTCGGACAGCCTACAGCCTGATAGATGGTGTGGTTTCCTATCTGCTCCGGTGTAATGCCAAGGGCTTCCAATGCAACATCATCCGGGGTATATGGTTCCCTGCATTCGGAACAGAGAACCCGCACCAGCCTCTGTGCCGCAACCGCTATCACTGAGGATGAAATTAAGAAGGGTTCGACGCCGATATCAACCAGACGGGTAATAGCGCTTGCAGAATCGTTTGTGTGAAGGGTGGAGAAAACAAGATGCCCTGTCAGCGCGGATTGGACTGCGATTTCAGCGGTTTCACGATCCCGGATCTCTCCGACAAGAATAACATCCGGGTCCTGCCTGACAATGGATCGGAGACCCCGGGCAAATGTAAGTTCTATTTTGGGATTTACCTGGATCTGGCTGATTCCCCTGATCTGGTATTCAACCGGGTCTTCGATGGTGATGATATTTATTTCCGGTTTGTTAATGGAAGATAGGACTGCGTACAGGGTTGTGGTTTTACCGCTTCCGGTGGGGCCGGTAACCAGGATAATACCGTTCGGAGATTTAACAAGCTTATTGAGCAGTTTAAGGCTTTCAGAAGAGAATCCGAGTTCCGAAAGTTCAAGCAGCGAAGTAGTTTTATTCAGGAGTCTCATGACAACCCGCTCACCGAATGATATGGGAATTGTTGATACCCGAACGTCAATATCCTGATCCCCGATCTTGACCTCGATGCGCCCGTCCTGGGGAAGTCGTTTTTCCGCAATATTCATCTTGGCCATGACTTTGATGCGGGAGGTCAGCGCGGGCTGGATCCATTTCGGGGGGGAGAGCAGGTCATACAGGACCCCGTCAACCCGGTATCTTACCTTGAAACTGTCCTGGAACGGTTCGATATGGATATCACTTGCTCGTGCTTTCACGGACTGGGAAATAATATGATTCACCAGTTTGATGATGGGCGCGTCACTCGTGTCATCAAGGAGATCAGCTGTACCCTCAATCTCACTGATGATTATGGAACCGTTTTCTTCCATATCCTGAACCAGTTGTTCCGCAGAATCTCTTTGCAGATCATATGCGATATTTATGGCAGAAAGAATGGCCTCCTTTGTGGAGAGTACGATTTGGAAGTTATTCGATCCGATAAGCCGGATCAGGTCATCAATGGGCTGGAAGGAAGCCGGGTCGTTGATGGCAATGATATATCCCGGTTTATACGTCTGCTCTTGTTCCGGTGTTTCGTATTCTGTTTCATATGTCTGTTCTTGTTCCGGTGTTTCGTATTCTGCTTCATCTGCCTGATCTTCTTCCCATTTTTGTTTCAGACTCCAGGTATCTTCCGGGCTTTCGCTTTCCAAAGGAGGTGAGATAGGCGGTGCTATCTGATTGTTACTGCTTTCCAGGGGAACCATGAAATATTTTTTCAGAAACTGTATGGGTACATTCTGGGTGACATTTGTTTCAATATTATTCAGGGGAAGCTGGGGCCAGAACGGGATATCGTACCGGATGCTGAGGGATTCAAGCAACTGGGGTTCTGTAAGGATTTTCCTTCTCACAAGTATCTCGCCGATGTTTCCGCCCTTTTCTTTTTTTATTCTCAGGGCCTCTTCATAGTCCTCATCCGAGATGCCAGCCGTTTCTTTTAATATTTCTGAAAAATTTTTTTTCATAATGTATATGCTGAATGGGCCTTGGGCCGCTCGGCTCGGATTGACAAATCCGAGCATGCCCGCCGGATTTGTCAATCCGGCGAGAGCGGGCTGATGGCCGAAACGAAGATCAAGGCCGCTGAATGTTTTTTACCTTGAAAAACTAAGGTCCCCGATTATGAGTATTTGAAAATTACTCCTTTGCTCGGCTCGGACGAGCAAAGGCGGGGATTTGTCAATCCCCCGCGAGCAAATAGGGCCGGCAACAAAGGAGCAGAGTAATCACGTTTCACGCATCACGTTTCACGCATCACGCATCACGCATCACGCATCACGCATCACGCATCACGCATCACGCATCACGCATCACGCATCACGCATCACGCATCATGCATCACGCATCACGCATCACGCATCACGCATCACGCATCACGTATCACGCATCACGCATCACGCATCACTCAACAACATAAGGCTCTTCTTTTTTGAACCGTTCATATAACTTTATTCCTTCCTCTTCAACCGAGTCGATGTAATCCTTTTTTTTCATGTAGATGTCGCGGGCTTCCTTGGAACTCTGGATCACATGAGGGGTCAGGAAGAAAAAGAGGTTGGTTTTTTCACGCCCTTTTGACATTGATTTGAAAAGCCATCCGAGTCCCGGCATATCCCCCAGGCAGGGAATTTTATATTCTGTCTGGGAAAAGCTGTCATCAATAAGTCCTCCGAAAGCAATGGTATTTTTGTCCTCTACAACCACTGTGGTATCAATTTTACGGGTCAGGGTTGTCGGGCGGTCAGTGAGGGTTGTTCCCGCTGACTGATCCAGCTTGCTGATTTCCTGGGCAATTTTCAGGCGGATCATCCGATCTTTACTGATCTGGGGCGTTACTTTCAAGGTGATTGCAACGTCTTTGTATTCATAACTGCTGTAGTCTGTGCCTGAGGAAGTCTGATCCATTTTTGTCACGTAAGGGACATTTTTTCCGACTACAATGGATGCTTCTTCATTATCAGTTGTCAGAAGCTGGGGGGTTGAAAGAATGTGGACATCTTTATCCTTCCGATAAACCTTGATAATAGATGCAAGATTCGGAAAAATCGCGTTCCCGATTTTGATCGCTTCACTGAATATGCCCATGGAAAAGCCCGAAGGCAGGCCCACACCCGCAGATGTCGTTACCAGTCCCTCTATCCCGCCGTAATCATCACCTCCGGCACCGCTGAATCCCCCGCCATAGCCGCCTTTTGTACCATCATGAGTGGCCTCAGCCATAGCAACCCACTCCGTTCCCAGATCAAAGGCTTTATCCACATTGATCTCCATGATCAGGCATTCAATATAAACCATTGATCTGGGGATATCCAGTTTCCTGATTATCTCCTCCAAAACCAGGTAGTCATCTTTCTCTGCCATAATAATCAGGCTGTTGGTTGCTTTATCTGCTGTGATGTTGGTTTTTTCTGAAACAATGGGGGCTTCTTTTTTTCCTTTCGGGGTAGTACGCCGCTTTTTCTTAGAAGACAGGGACTGAAGCACCTCGGCCAGCTCTTCGGCCGTGGCATATTGAAGATAATAGACGTGAATCTTTTCTTTGCCTTTCGGCATCTCTTTATCCAGACGTCTTACCAGTTCCCTGATTTTTAAAGTATCATCCTCGCTGGCAAGCACGACAATGGTATTTGTCCGCTCATCAGCAACGAATTTCATCGTGTCTGTCGAGGCACTTTTTTTCCCTTTTCTCCTTCTCTGTTGAAAGACGGAAGTCATCACTTTCACAAGCTTTGTGGCGTCTCCGTGTTCAAGAGAGATGACGGTGATCTCCTGACCGACTCCCGGGACATCAATTTTTTCCATGATTTTAAGCAGACGCCGGATATTTGAATATACATCCGTTATGATCAGCGTATTCGTCGGATTATATGCCAGTATGACGCTGCTTTTGGAGATCAGCGGTGCAAACAGCCGCTTGATTTCAGCAGGATCAGCGTATCTTAACGGCACGAGTTGTGTCACCACTTTATCATCCGGCGAACGGGACTCTTCCCTTAACATCGTCTCAATGCTCTTTGTTCTTGCTTCAGGGGCCGAGACGATCTTAATAATCTCCCCGGATTTCACAGTAGCGAAACCATGCACTTCCAACACTGATTCAAAGACCTTGTAAGCCTCTTTTACAGAAATTTTGGAGGGGGAGATGATGGTGACTTTTCCTTTGACCCTTCGATCAATGATGAAGTTCTTGCCAGTAAGTTCAGCCATGAATTTGACAAAAACATTGATGTCAACATCGTTGAAATCTATGGAGACAAACCGTTCGGACTGGGATGGTTTCTTTTCTGCCGCAAATATTGGCAATGCCTCTGTTATCGCGAAGAAAAAGATTAAAACAAAACAGCATATCAGCCGCAAACCTGTGTTCAGTGAAAATTTCATATGCAAGTTTTTTCCTTATGTTGTTTGTTGTCAGTTGCCAGTTGTCAGTTGCAAATACGGGCAGAGTCCAGTCTGGTTCAGAATTAGGCAACGGACAACTGACAACGAACAACTGACAACGCTTTATTCATCATCTATGGCATAATCTATGTTTTTTAACTGACCTCTCCGCTTAATCTGAACTGCTACTTCAGAAGATGATTTCAGGTTGTTATAAAAACCCAGGGCATCATCCACGGACTCAATCTCATTTCCGTTGATACCTGTAAGGATATCTCCGCTTCTCAGCCTGAGCTTCCTGAATATGGAATTCGGCCTGATTCTTGTTATCGTAATACCGTCCGGTTTCCCGTTTTTGAAATGGGGCCGCAGTCTTGCCTGTTTCATCAGATTGTTGATATCGCCGACAGCCTCATCAATTTCAGAACGTTTCAATGACACTTTCTGGGAAGCCTCCCCTTCAGACGAGGGTGATGCAGACGATGTCTTTACTGCCGGTCTCTCCCGAGCCCTGTCGCCGCGCTCCCGGCCGCCTCCGGCAGATTTCTTTTCTTCCATTTTCAGGATTTCATCTTTGCCGTTTACACTCAGCACGAGCTGCTCTCTTAAAATTTTCTTTATGGTTGCATTCTGAACCGTATCACCTTCCCTGTAAAGATTCTGCTTTTTTTCTTTGGTATCTTCGATCACAGCGTATGCTTTTTTAGTGTCACCGGAAACTGTTCCCCACAGCTTAAGCTTCAGTTTGGTTTCTTCCAGTTCTTTTTTATCGTCTCCCTTAACTTCCGGCTTTTTTTCTTCCTCCTCTTCGTTTTTGGTATCGAAGATATTGCGCTCAATTATCGGTTGATAATGGGTTAAGGGCTGACGGATTTCATCTTCGGAAGACGAGGATAGCTCACTGTTTCCCTTGGCCAGGGGGCCGTGGTCCAACCGGATTGTCGCTGTCCGGTAGAAAGCTTTTACACCGAAATATATCCCGGCTGCTATAAGCAAAAGGTTTAATATTGTAAAATATTTTTTCATAATAGCCCTCCGTTTTTAAGTTGCCCGTTGTCCGTTGTCAGTGGCTTCGGCGTGAGTTCATCCGAACGGTAAAGTTGCAACGGGCAACTGACCAATGACAACTGACAATCAGAAACGGGGTTTTTCAAATGTGCCGCTGATTTTGAAAGTAAAGGAACCTTTCTTAAAAAGAAACGAAGCTGCTTTCCCCAGGGTCGCAACAAGCGTCGGGTGAGGCCTGATCGTCGCCTTGAGGTTCAGAACGCTTTTTTTCAAAGGAGCTTTCAGGCGGATATCGCCGGAGATATCTCCGTTCATCTGCTCCCCTTTTATCGTACATCCTTTTATTTGAAGTTTTCTGTTATTGTCAATCACCATGTCCGCATTGATGGTTTTGAATTTGAATTCTCCGACTTTCAGAAGCGGGGCTAAAAGCCCCATTTTTTTTGAATCAGATTCCGAGAACGCTACAGCAGAATCTGACACAGTAAGTTTTGCATTGGCAATCTCATCCGATTCCCCGTTCTCACTGTATATGATGTCTCCGTCAAGTATCCCCGATATTTTATAACCCTCAAGGTTTTTTACTGCCGGGATATCGTTTATCCGGATTCCTGAGAGTTTGGCGGTAACTGCGGCAATCTTAGGAGATGTATCCGATTTGATAAAGCTGGCTTTCCCCTCCAAAATTCCCTGGCACGATTTGCCCTTAAAAGAAAAAATCTTCTTATTCCGGAAAAGTGATAAAAGGCCCGGGGTGATTTTCATCTGTTCTGATTCAATCAGTTTTACCTGCCCCTCACTGAAAAAACTGATGGCATAAAGTCCCAGTCCCGGGGGAAATACCGGTTTTACATTATCAATTGTTACAGTAATATCCGGATTGGCATTGCTTATTTTAAAAGCAATGTAGTTTTTTACCTCTTCAGACGGAAAAAGGTAGTAAATAAAGAAGATTGTTACCGCTGCAATATATATGAAATACAAAAAAACTTTTTTCATGTTATATTCTTTCCGCTGTTTGTAACAGTAGCGCATTCTTCCAGATTGTGCCTCTGACTCAGCTCCCTCCGGCGCAATCTGAAAGAATATGCGCTACCTTCAACCGAAATTCAGAGAATACTTCTGTTTAGTGATCATCAGCCAGGGTGGAACTCAACACAGGTTCAAGAGCTTATGCCTGATCCGGACTTATCTTGGCGCGATCATGCCGGGTTATGCCCTGATCCTGCCTTGTTTCGTCACTATTATAAGTGCGAAGTTTTGTTTCAATATATTCAACAAAACCAGAAGCTTTTTTGTAGAGAGAATAAATTTCCTCACAAGTATTGTCTAATGGTATGCTGGCAAAATTGAGATGTACCAGTTTGTTTCTGATGCTGCCAAGTTCAAGAAAGTTTTTTACATACAAATCCAAATCTTCATTATTTCTAACATCAGATGAGGCACTTTCTTTGAAGTCAGAGCCAAACAGAGAAAAAAATCTGTTCGCATTTTTGCCATCCCAGTCAAAATAAGTATGGTACTGCCTTAAAATCGCTTTGGATTTGACAATCGCAACAATAAGTTTATGCTTTTTTGTCTGTTCTGAGACGAAATTCAACAAAATTTTCTGAATTTTATCTTCAAAAAAGCTGGCCGCGGATAGTACCAGTGTCTTTTTGAAAGTGTTATCTGCAATATCTCGAAACGAAAATTCTCCTGATTGCTCCAAATGTTCAATAAGGGCGGTGAAGTCTTCATACATCGAATCAATTACAGTTCTATCCGCCATAAATATTCTCTCCTGCAGATAAGATAACTTAAATCCCATCCTTTGCTATATGAAAACAATATACCGTGAAAATGCATTCTGAAAAGCCGGGTGGAAAACCCGGCTTTCTTATGAGCGTTTAATCCAGTAGCAGCAGACGCGCACGCTCGAGGCGTTTTTTCACATTCGCTTTGCTGGTAGTAGAAGACTTAGAAGAACTTATGAACTGAGTATCTTCCCGGAGAGCTTTCAACTTTATCGGATCAATTTTTATTCTGATCTGCGATCTTGAAGGGAGTACTTTTCCACAGATCGCCGCAAACACGGATTCATAAAGAGAAATATTGAATTTGCCTTTTTTCGAAAAAGAGCCTTCAGGCAAATCGGAACAAGATTCGACAAAAGAATGGAATAGAGATTTCAGATAGGAATTATTCTCTTGTGTAAACGCCTTGCAATTTTGGGAAAAATTATTCAGAAACTTAACCATTGAAGGTTTATACGATTCTCCCTCCACAAGCATAGCAAATCCGCGTAATAGAATTTCAATATCCTTCATATTGATATCCGGTTCCGAAAAGCCTAAAAGGGTTCTCCACTGGGGATGTGTATTGATCGTATGAAGCATGGTGTAGAAATCAGAATGGTAAAGACTCATTCGGATTTCCTGTGTTGTAAGATTTACTCCCCCCGAATTAAGTCTGCTGAATATCTCGTAAATCGAAGAGTCATCGTTCTTGGGCATATTTTGTTTGATAATAACATTACGAATCGTTCTCAATTCAAAAGAAGCTTTATATTCATCAAGCATCGAATAGCTCAGACCATCGAACCTGTTGGGCTGATCAGGGAGCCTCGAAGGTAATTTCAGACTAAATTCCTCAAAATATTCATCATTATTAAGGAATGAATCAGGAATATGTCCATGTTCAGCGAACACTGCCCTTAGTGCAGATCGTTTTTCCTTTTTAGGAAAACATTGCTTTATAAAATAGTAGATCGTCATTAGTCTCTGCTGCCCATCTATCACAAGAAAATGATTTCTCTTTTCCTCATACAGAAATATCTGGGGAACAGGCAGGCCTATGATTATGGACTCAATCAATTTCGATGCCCTTCCCAAATCCCAGACATAATTCCTCTGGAATCCGGGAATTTTTACCACGCCAGACCCTATAAAATCAAAAATTGTTTTAACATTGAAATCATTAGGTGACGCTGTTATATCATACTCCTCAATCTGATAATCATTATCCTCTGACTCCACACCATCTTCGTACCAATTTTCACCATCAATATTGGACATTTTTGCATACCCCCTGCTCTAATTTTACATATATTCGGTTAATTTCACCATAATACTATGCAGGGATTGGCGAACTATACCGAATATTTAATTTGAGTGGATACAATATCAGATTTCAAATGTCTCAACCTGTAAAATAACATCAATAAATCCAGTCCCTTTACCCTTTTTTATAACCGAAGTCCTTCTGATAAACACGTTGTTTTCAGATGATTCTATCTTATGCAGGTAAGGCGTAAGTTGTTTCAGATTAATTCCCTGGAGCTTCATTTCTACCACTGATATCTTATAGGAGCTATCTTTCTGGCCTGATGTTGACGGCTTCATATATACGATCTTATCCTTTACCCCTGCTTCACCGGCCAGCCTGTCGAGAAAGGAAAAAAGGGTAAAGCCCTTTTCTCTTTTTGAAAAGCGCACTTTTGAGGATTCGGTTTTTTGGGTAAGACTGTTGTATTCGGCTTCAAGAATCCGCATTTCTTCCAGTGTTTTCGTTTTAGTCTGTAACATTCTTTCAAGACGTTCTTTTTTCTCGATAAACGGAAACACCGCAAAACGAAGGACAATAAAGAGGCATACAAAAAACGCCCCTGCCCAGACCGCATATTTTTCACGTTTGCTTAATTTCATTTTATTTTATTTTGTCAGTTGTCCGTGGCCCGTTGTCAGTTGCAACGGACAACTGACTATTTTTATAATAAGGCCTTCAGTTTAAATCGTACACGATTTGCGCGTTTGTCAATATTAGAAGAACTGATTGTGACTTGTTTGAAAAAATTCGATGATTCCAGTTTGTTTTTCACGTCATCCACTGCATTGTATGTATCGGTATCTCCGGATATGAGAACATTACCTTGTCCGATGACAAGCCTTGTAAGCTTGACATCAATTTCTTTGGGGATGCGGGTGCTGATATCATTAAGAATATCAACTGTTCGGACATTTCCTTCCATTTCTCCCGGGGAAATGTTTTTTCCCAGTTCTCCGATTTTTACCCTGACCTGATGCGACGGGTTGACTATCGGTGTATCCGGGAGTACCCTTTTAAAGATGGTTTCAATCTGTTCATCCAAGGTTGCCAGTTTTTTTTCCATATAATGAGATTCGATCATCATATTAGAAAATCCCGCTATAAGAACCAGCCCCGCAAGGATGGCAATTTTGATGAAGCTTGATTTGTGTTCTGCCCATTGTTTTTTCGGGGCATAGTCCCCTCTTCGAAAATTTAATGCACTGATTCCCTGGATTTCCAGCAGGGCAAGGGAAAACCCGTTGTCCATCTGGGCGGGTGTTTTCATAGATGTTGTGGGATGGGTTTTTATCACAGTGCCTGTATCCCGGATAATATCTGCACGCTTTATGGGGATTTCCAGGAATCGCTCTGCTTCCTGCTCAAACCCCTCTTCTATGCCGTATCCTGTAATGTAGATTTCATCAGGATAGAAATTCAGATCCGGACCGAGCATCTCGTCAAATGAGGCAAGCAGCCGTTGGATATCCGTGCAGATGGAACGTGTTTTCCCGGTATTTGAATTGATCGGAAAAGAACGCATCATGTACGTCTGACCTGAAATAATGACAAATACCGTGCATCTGACAGCCTCAATGTCCATGAAAATACAGTTTTCAGGGATATCCGCGAATTTGGCGAGGCAAAGTCCTGTGGGATACCCGCCCACAGTTATGATTTCAGGCTCTGTTTTAAAAGATGTCAGAACATCCAGGTACGATTTCAGCTTATTCTTTTCAACAGCGGTTGCTATAATATTGGTATGATCCCTGGTATCGCCGTCCGCCGGGTAATCAGGTATGATATGAAAATCTGTTATCATTTCTTCCACGGGAAACGGCAGGGCCGGTTCAAGCTCAAAGGGAATGATCTGTCTGATTTTTCTCCGGTCTTTGAACGGAAGCCGGATGTTCCTGTAGGATACCTGGTTCGCCGGAAAGGAGGCAACGCATACTGAACCGGCCACATCCATTTTATCCGTGATCGTTTCCATTGCAGCGGTCAGACGGTTTTCAATATCTTCCTGCCCTGGCATCGGGACATGGGCATGGCCCTCTATCCAGTTTCCTTTGATGCCGCTTTTCGCCATCACCGCGGTTACGGAGTCCTGCCGAATATCAAGTCCGAGTATTTTTCTGCTCATAATTTTGTCAGTTGTCCGTGGTCAGTTGTCCGTGGTCAGTTGCAACTGACCACGGGCCACTGACAATTTATCCTGTCTGCCAGCTCAGAACCCTGCATTTCCATTTACGCGTTTTCTTGTCTCTTTCTCGTTTTACCACTGCGGTTATGACAAGCTTGTTGTCATATAAAGTAGCGGTTGATTCGATGCGAAACAGATCACTGTTATATCTGATAACCTCGGGAACAATTTTAATATCACTGCACCCGGTGACATTCTTATACCAATTTCTCGGAAGGCGGTTCACATAACTTTTGGATTCCGAAGTTTCCTCCCGTTCCTTTCGGTAGTCGAACATTGCCTGGGCGCATTCTTTGTTTTCTTCCCCTATAATTGCTTCCAGAATCGGAATATCCGCGGTGTTGATATTGATTTTTCCGTCGTAAGTAAAGCTCTTTTTGTCTATTTTTTTCGGGGTTGCGGATATGCCGTAAATTGTCATGTATTTGGAAATCCCGGCTGTTTCACCTTTTCCATAGATCAGTTCGGGCGCTATGCCTTTCACCATTGCAAGCTCATCTGTATGGGTGAAGGGGCCGTTTCTGCATGAATATGGCGGATCAAGCCCCTGATAATAATTCGATTCTGCTCCGTTTACTCCTGTAATTGCATCATCATCCCCTGAATCCAGCCAGTCCTTAACTGAATTGATGATGTCTGTTGTGGCATTGATATCTTTTATATCCTCGTCCTGTGATATGACAGGCCTGATAAGGTTATCCCATATACTTTGCTGGAATTTTTTAAAGCCCCGCCCTTTAGGAAAATCAACAAGCGCGTTGGCCTGTATTTTACCAAGTTCGTCTGTGATGCTGAAAGTGACTCTTCCTTTTTCAAAGGTAATTGCCTGGAGAACTTCGCTGATTTCTTCAGGGTCTGACCAGTCTTCCTGCACAGAATCCGTGCCTGCCGGCGTTGACATTTTATCTTTGACAAGCATTGCCATTGCTGCATGAACCCCGGCTGTCGCCATATGGGAAAGGGTAAACCTGTCCCTTGTAGTTGCTATGGCTGTTACGCTGATACGTACTTTTCGGTTCAGTTCCAGTGCTGCTGCGATTAATATGGTGGTAATCGTCACTGTAATCAGGAGTGCCACCCCCCGCCTGTTTTTTATGACTGACAGCATCATAGAACCCTTAAAAGGAGTGCCAAAGTTACGCTTTATAATGCCACGAAGTCACAAAGGCGCGAAGTCTCACGAAGGTTGTTCTTTGTGTTTCTTCGTGTCTTTGTGGCATTATCTGTTAAAAAAAGTTGCACATTGGCGTAAAGTTATACTTTGGCAAAAACCTTACTCTTTTTTTTCCCTGAAAATCGGCAATTTTACCATTGTTTCAAACAAAAGAGAAGAAAATTCATCCCCGAGTTCGAGTTTTATGCGTATTGCCGTCGGGGTTGCATATTTAGATTCATCGGACTCGGAATCCCACCGCTCGTATTCTGTACCCTCATCATCATAATATATGAATTCCAAAGACTTGATACCTTCACACAATATGGGGTCAGATCCCTTTTCTTCAAAAGTTTTTCCTTCAAATCTGGTGTAGGGGTACAGACTGTCCGCACGTCTGAGCACATACACATCTTCATCCATCAGTTGGACATAATAGACAATTTCTGCGATGCCGTCCCGCTCGCTGTTTTCAAGGGATATATGAGCGGATGAGGTAATCCTGAGCCTTGAAAATACTGTGGTCCCCGCATAACTGGTATCACCCATGATGCGATAAGGATCAGGGGTATCACTTGAACCCACTGACGGCTTAATATAAGCGGTATCTGATGAAATATATACAGAACCCAGATCAACAACCATCCGATCCAGGCAGTTTTTTGCCAATTCATAGGCAGCAGTGGTTTTATCAATTTCCTCTGCATTGGAAAAAACAGCAGTGAACGAGCCGAAAATCGTTGTAACAATGATGCCGAAGATAAAAATTGCTATCAGAATTTCAAACAGGGTGAACCCCGCTGTTTCCTGTTTTTTTATTCGATTCCGGCCCAAAGTATCTACTCCGCCATTATGCCCTGAAAGGGCTGCATATTATGGCTGTATAATTAAAAGTGTCAGGTTCAGTATGTGTCCTTGTTCCCAGACTCCGTCTGGGAACACACCTGCCCGGCAGACTCTGTCTGCCATGCAAAACGGAGTTTTGCCTGCAATTGTTCTACAGCCGGAAAAAGTATGAACTTTTCAGCTTTTATGATAATCCCGCTGTTTTATTATGTAACTTCCTTGACAATAATTAGTTTCCCATAGTATTTGGGTACAGCAACTTACCCTTTTTCTTCATCTAACAGCCTGTAAGTTCTGAATCCATAGGTGAATTCACCGTCATTATAGGTTACTGTCAGATCAATCTGCTTCAATCTTTTGGCAATATCCCCCAAATATTCGGATTCAACATCCTCAACGGCAGCATTCCATGTATAACCAGGGAAGTCATCACCGAAATCTCCCGAATCACCGCCTGCCAGTTCATCCGCGACTTTCATTTCAAGTTCTGACAGCTTGCCCTGCGCCAGCAGAGGGGCGGTTGTATAAAATCTCGCGTCATTCGCCATAGATATTGTCTGAGCGTGCATCCTGTAAACCCCGATAAGGACTATGGCGATAATTGAGAGCGCAACCATAACTTCAAGCAGTGTGAAGCCTGAAGCGTGAAACGTGAAACGTGAAGCGTGAAGCGTGAAGCGTGAAACGTGATTTCGATCTGGTTTCCGGTTTCCGATTTCCGGTTTTTCAGCTTTCAAATCCGACATATTCTTCATACATTTTTATCTTTGGCAGAAAGGGTTCGATAAGAAAAGAAAACGGGTTGGCATCATCATCTTCAATATGAATGAGCACTTTGTCGGAATATCCTTCTTTATAGAAACGAATATCCGCTCTGCCTAATGAGATTTTCCCCTTTTCCGGATACTCGACATCAAGCAATCTGTAATCTTCCGGAATAGGATACCCGCTCTCTTCTGCTTCTTCAATCGCTTCCTCAGATGTATCCCCGCTGGTTATCCACAGTTTCCCGCTGTCCAGACTGATATGAAGCGTATAATCCTGCCGCTCACGCACAGATTTTTCTTTGAGTGTCTGGGCTTTGAACATGATCCATCGGGAAATCTTTTTGGTTTTACCCGTGCCAACGGCCTCTTCAAAACGAGGGATTGAGAATAGGAGCATCAGGCTCAACAAGGAAACAACCACAACCAGTTCGATAAGGGTGTAGCCCGATTCCCATCTTCTTTCATCCGTATTCCCCATATACTGTTCCCAATCCGGTTCGGAGTGCCAAACTTACAGTTTGGCAGGGTCCCCGTTCCCGTTTAAGTATCACTTGCGAAAAGGAATCGCCAAACTTTAAGTTTGGCACTCCGCTTGAATTATTCGATTTCCCAGTTATTAATATCCGCGCTGACGCCTTCACCGTCTGCTACGCCGTCAGCCCCGTATGAAATAATATCAAAATAGCCGTGAATCCCGGGGGAAAGATAGAGATAATCATTTCCCCAAGGGTCTCTCGGGAGCTTTGCCTTTTCAAGATAGCCGCCTTCTCTCCAGTTTTTTGCATTTTCAGGACGTTCAACCAGCGCGATCAGTCCCTGTTCTGTGGTCGGATAAGTGCCATTATGCAGCTTGTACATTTTCAGGGCAGTATCCAAGGCAGCGATATCCATCTTTGCTTTTGCTGCCTTGGCTTCATCCGGGGCTTCCATAATATTCGGTATGATAAGTCCAGCAAGAATTCCCAGGATGACTATGACGACCATCAGTTCAATAAGTGTAAACCCCTGGCTGCTCACCATTTTTTTCGATAATTTTTTTATTATGTTCATGATTCCTCCGTTATTCGATTTCCCAACTGTTAATGTCTTTGTCAAATTCTTCACCACCTGGGTTGCCGTCCCTTCCATATGAAATAATTTCATAGTCACCCCGGGTTCCAGGGCTGAGATAAACAAAATCATTTTTCCAGGGATCTTTTGGAATTCTGCCCTTTTTAAGATAGCTACCTTTCCAATTCGCTGCGTTTGCAGGCCGTTCGACCAATGCAATCAGTCCTTCTGCTGTAGTCGGGTACATGCCGTTATTGACTCTGTACAAATCCAAAGCTGTTTCCAGTTCCTGAATTTCCACTTTTGTTTTTGCTACCTTAGCTTCATCCAAGTATTTAATATAATTAACTGTGATAAATCCCGCGAGAATTCCCAGAATGACGATGACGACCATCAGTTCAATAAGTGTAAAGCCCTTGCTGTTCAACTTCATGATTCCCCCCGTACTTTGATAAAGCCTGGACCATCCTGAAGGCTCACTGTCTTGACAGAAGCGATTCCTATAAGCGAAGTTTTAACTGTCTCAGGCGTCAGTTTATTCAGTTTTTTCAAAGTAACATTAGCGACTTGCAACAACTGATTTTCATCCAAATCGCCTTCTTCTTTCAGCTCCGGATATGAGCAAAAGTCTTCGACTGCCCAAAACAGAGGATTCAACACTTCATACATATCTTCACTGCGTGATTCATTATATTTGAATAAATTCAGATATTCTGATTCAACTTCAACTGCCGTCAGTTTTCCCTCCACAAAAGAAGCAATCAGCGATTTATAAATGTCTGCTGAAGAATTCATCTTAAAGTTTATGCTTCACTGTAGAACAATTTTTCAAATTGTTTAAAACAATTTGA
>JAUCGG010000282.1 GCA_030378015.1 Desulfococcaceae bacterium HSG8 | reverse complement strand
CCCCTCCCGCCATCGGTGCGGCGTCTTGTTGCTGAAAAGAGAATTGATGTGACAAAGATCACCGGCACCGGCCCGGGCGGGAGAATCACGAAGAACGATGTCCTGCTCTACCAGGAATCCCTCCTCGGTGATCCGTTGAAACCGGCAGCATCCATAGAAAAAGAACCTGTGGAAATCGGGGAAGTCATTCGCAAGCCCATGACCCCGATTCGCAAACGGATCGCTGCCCGGCTCCTGGAATCCAAGCAGAACACAGCCATGCTCACCACGTTTAATGAAATTGACATGAGCCGGGCCATGGATATCCGTACACAGTATAAAGAAGGGTTTCAGAAGAAACACGGGGTATCCTTGGGATTTATGTCCTTTTTCGTCAAAGCCTGTGTGGAGGCATTGAAAGCCTTTCCTGAAATCAACGCGTTTATTGAGGACCAGGATATTCTCTATCACAACTACTATCATATCGGCGTTGCCATCGGAGCGGCGCGGGGTCTGGTGGTTCCGGTTATCCGCCATGCGGACAGACTCAGCTTTGCCGGCGTTGAACAGGCAATTGTTGACTATGTGAAAAAAATAAAGGAAAATCGTCTTGACCTGGCGGATCTGGAAGGAGGAACTTTCACCATCAGCAATGGCGGGGTTTACGGCTCTCTGCTGAGTACTCCGATTCTGAATATGCCCCAGAGCGGCATCCTCGGAATGCACAAAATCGAGAAACGCCCGGTGGTAATTGGCGGCGATGAGATCGTTATCCGTCCCATGATGTATGTGGCACTGAGCTATGATCATCGCATTGTTGACGGCAGGGAGGCTGTTACTTTCCTTAAACGCATAAAGGAATGTATGGAAAATCCGGAGCGGATTATGATAGAAATCTGATGCGTGATGCGTTACGATTAATTTATAATATCCTGTGTAAAAAAATTAATCTTCGATCCTCAATTGACGGAGGTAAAAATATGGCACAATCTGAAATGTATGACCTCATTATAATCGGCAGCGGGCCTGGGGGATATGTGGCGGCTGTGCGGGCTACCCAGCTTGGCATGAAGGTTGCCTGCATTGAGAAGTCCTCGCGGATGGGCGGGGTCTGCCTTAATGTCGGATGTATTCCGAGCAAGGCTCTGCTTGACTCCAGTGAATATTTTCACTTGGCAAAAGATCATTTCTCAGATCATGGCATCAATATCGGCGAAGTAACCCTGGATTTGCCAGCGATGATGAAGCGGAAAGAACAGGTGGTGGAGGAACTGACAGGACAGGTGAAGAAGCTCCTGGAGGGAAACGGGGTTGATATTATTCATGGCACCGCGCGCCTTGCCGGAACGAGCCAGGTCGAGGTTGCAAAAAACGGGTCAGGTGATCCTGTAATACTTCAGGCAAAGAATATCCTGCTGGCGACCGGCAGCATCCCTGTGACAGTTCCCGATCTCGCATTTGACGGGAAATATATTGTCAGTTCCACGGAATGCCTGGCTTTTGATGCGGTTCCTGAACATCTGTGCGTGGTCGGCGGCGGCTATATAGGCTTGGAACTTGGATCTGTCTGGCGTCGTCTGGGTTCCCGGGTGACCGTTGTGGAGATGCTGCCCAAGATAGCCACAACCCTTGACGGCCAGCTTACTCGTGCCCTGGATCGGATTCTCAGACACCAGGGATTTGATTTTCGCTTGGGAACAAAAGTCTCCCGGGCCATTGTTTCCGGGGATAAGGTTCAGGTCACGCTGGAAACTGACGGCAGGGAAATCTCGCTGGAATGTGACAAACTCCTCGTGGCTGTAGGACGCAGGCCCATGATCCGCGGCTTGGGGCTGGAAGATGTCGGGATCAGGACGGATTCGCGGACAGGCCAGATCCCGGTGGACGGGTCCTATCGCACAAATATCCCCACGATTTATGCAATAGGCGATCTGACCCCGGGCCCCATGCTTGCCCACAAAGCATCAGCCGAGGGCATTGCCGCGGTTGAATGTATTGCGGGCCTTCCCGGTGAAGTGAATTACGACGCTGTTCCTTCCGTGGTTTATACATGGCCGGAGGTGGCGAGTGTAGGGCTGACCGAGGAGCAGGTCAGGGAACGTGATATTCCCTTTTGTGTGGGAACCTATCCTTTTTCCGGAGCGGGCCGGGCCCGTTGCATGGGGGAAAAGGATGGATTTGTCAAGCTCATCGCCCATTCCAAAACAGATCGTATCCTGGGAGTGCATATTATCGGGCCCAGGGCCGCGGACATGATCGCTGAATGTGTGCTTGCGGTGGAGTTCGGAGCTAGTTCCGAAGATATCGCACGGACTATTCACGGGCACCCGACGTTTTCGGAAGCCTTGCAGGAGGCTGCTATGGCAGTTCGGAAATGCTCAATCTATGCGTCTTAGGTTAAATTTTTGCTGAGAAGGAGTGCAAAAACAGAGCGAAGCGGTTTTTTGCCGAAGCTTCCAGATGAACATAAGAATGCTGGTTCAGCTAATCCGCCATGCTCTGCTCCCGCCGGATTGACAAATCCGGCAGTGACATGGTTCGGATTCGTCAATCCGAACCGAGCGGGAGGGAGTCCCGCTGATCTCTTATGCTCCTCTTACGCTCGCGGGGGATTGACAAATCCCCGCCCCTTGGCAACATGGTTCGGATTTGTCAATCCGAAACCGAGCGGGAGGGAGTCCCGCTGATCTCTTATGCTCCTCTTACGCTCGCGGGGGATTGACAAATCCCCCGCCCCTTGGCAACATGGTTCGGATTTGTCAATCCGAACCGAGCGGGAGGGAGTCCCGCTGATCTCTTATGCTCCTCTTACGCTCTACGCTCGCGGGGATTGACAAATCCCCCGCCCCTTGGCAACATATGGCGCGTTTCACATGACTTGATACTGAAATCGGGGTATTAAGTATTTGAAAATAGCTAATGCGATGCGTCGAAATAGTATCAAGTCATGTGAAACGCGCCATAGTTCGGATTTGTCAATCCGAAACCGAGCGGGAGGGAGTCCCGCTGATCTCTTATGCTCCTCTTACGCTCTACGCTCGCTGGGGATTGACAAATCCCCCGCCCCTTGGCAACATAGTTCGGATTTGCCAATCCGAAACCGAGCGGAGGGAGTCCCGCTGATCTCTTATGCTCCTCTTACGCTCGCGGGGGATTGACAAATCCCCCGCCCCTTGGCAACATGGTTCGGATTTGTCAATCCGAACCGAGCGGGAGGTAACATAGGTGAGAAGATGAATCATATTATTATCTCCGAGAGGCAAAAGCATAACGGGATGAGCTAGTCGGAAACCGGTTCGGTAGCTCTATCGTCGCTTACAGCTCTTATAAGAAATAACGAATATAAAAGGTGGTTCGGGAATGGCGATACGGACTTCAAACTGGCGGCATAACTAAGCATTTCAACCGCACAGTTCGAAAATTTTTTATTATATCATTCTGAATTCAGTAAAAAATTTAAGTTTATGCGTAAGCTCTGAAAACAAAGATCAGAAGTACCAGTGGAAAAACTTGTCTGATATTCATTTTAGGTTGTCCTATTTCAGTTGTCTGCTGACAACAGCATTTGTTTTAAATGTCGCAAAATTCTGAACAGATCAAAAACATCATCCCGGGTCGCGACATAAGCGTCGCTGATGGAATAGGCCCTGCCTTTTAACACCATAAAAAACCATAACCTGCCGCGAACATAAGAACCGTAAATCGGAATTTTATGCTCGTTGATCTCCTGGGCCACTAACATGGCAGCCAATGCCTGGGCCGCGGGATCACCCTCGCTGTCCTTTTCACGCTTGTATTCCTGAAAGCAGAAATACGGCTTCCGCGGCTCACGATATCCGCTGGCGATCATACCGTCAGGTTTTCCACCCATTTCAATGCCGTCAACTGTACCGGAGAAAAGTCTTTCAGCAAAGTGGTTAAATTTATCGGTGGTGAAATCAGTCAGAGCAAATACGGGGCCGATAAAGTTCTGACTCAGTTCGGTTTCGTTCCAGTCATCCACATTCAGTCTGAGTTTCTCTCTGAAAATCATCAGTATCTGTTTTTCAAGGTCAGAGATTTCAGCCTGACCGTCCAGCCAGTTCTGAAGACAGCAACAGTCCCGAACCTGTTTCAGGTCAAAGGTTTCGTCTAAGTTAACCAATGTCCACTGTTTAAAAGGTAACACTGCCTTGTCTCCTCTGAAGGTTAAGCTCCTTGACACTTAGGCGATTTCCAAGAATAAATATCACGCATCACGCATCACGTATCATCATATCATGTATCACGCATTCGCTTTCGAAGCAACTTTCCGACCTTCCTTATATTTTTCAGCAAAATAGGTTTTCACCTTCGACGGATCAAAATCGAGGAAAGTGCCGCCTGTTTCAAAATGTTTTACAAATACTTTTCCCACAGCATAGGTGATGGCCCCGGCAATTACCCCGGTAGATGCGGCCGCAATGCCCAAGCCGACCACAGGAATGAGCATTGACAATTTCCCGGCAAGCAACCCTGCATGAAGTCCTCCTGTCAGGGAAGCAATCGCTGATTTGACCTTGTGCTCTGAAAACTCGGCTTCATAAAGGTCGCTGAGTTTTTTCAGCATTCTCATCTCAATTGCTGTGACCGCAATCATATCCACCATCGGCAAGGGTATGAATGCGATCCCTGCTGTCCATACCATATGGTCTTTAACGATTTCATCTGCATATTTTTTGAGGGATTTTTCAGCAAAAGTGTTCACTTCTCCCGGTTCTTCATGAGAAAAAATTCCAGGTTCCTGTTCTGCTGGTTTCTTTGCAGAAGCTTCTGAAAAGGCGGTATTTGCTTCTTCTGATGTTCCATGAGAATCACTGCTTTCCGGCGGCAATGGTTCGTACAACCTTCTTCTTCTTCGCTTAATTACTGTCTCGGATACAGACGCTTCTTCTTTTTCTGTCATTTTATTTCTCCTTTCCTCTGAAATACCCTGCATCTCCGGTGGATTGGCAAATCCGCCTGAAATACTTGGGATTTACCAATTCCTGGTTGTTTTCGGCCCTTTTATTCTTTATTCTTGTCCGCGGACTGCTCCTCTGCAATCTTTGTCCGGATTTCATCCATATCAAGTGTTCTGACCTTTGAAATAAGATCGTCCAGCATGACTTCGGAAACTGCTCCTGCCTGCTTAAAAACCAGAATTTTTTCTCGGAATATGGCCAGGGTCGGAATAGATTGAATTCCGAAAGCCGCGGCCAATGGTCTCCCTTTCTCAGTGTCACACTTGGTGAACATCATGTCCGGATATTTTTCTGAAATTTTCTCATATGTGGGTCCGAACATTTTGCAGGGACCGCACCAGTCAGCCCAGAAATCTATAACTACAATATCGTTGTTACTGATTGCGTTCTGAAGTTCATCCACACTTTCCAAATTAACAGTTGTCAAAGTTTTCTCCTTTCTCTCCTTGTAACTACTCAGCTATTCGTTCCCAAACCAAACTCCGATCAGTCCTCGTTCCCAAACTCCGTTTGGGAACGCTATTGCAGCAAAACTCCGGTTTTGCGTGTCTGCTTTACCTATATGGCTTTCACAAACAGAGTTTACCTGCAAGTGTGTTCCCAAACGGAGTTTGGGAGGAACAAGAGCTGAATAGTACATCAATTCGTAAATTCCTCCCCTGACTTGTAAATACGCCCTGCCGTAACAGCCTTTTCTCGCGACGGAAAATCCCTCGGAGCCACCTTTAAAAAAGGGGGAAACTTAAAAAGTGGTGTAGTAGTTAGTGCCTGAACGAAAACCCCTAAATCCATTTTAACTAACTTATTTATAAGGGGATAATCTCAGAGATTTAAAACGAAGATTTTCGAAAAATTGTCTCATCTTACTAGTATATTAATTCGGATATTTTTTACTCATATAATTCATCTCATTCTCAGTTAGATTGAATGAGGAATGGTAATCTTTCCACAAATTAAATTACTAGCTCCTCTGAAAAGTGGCGAATTTTTCGAAAATCTTCGTTTCGAAAAACAAGATTCTAATTGAATAAAATCAGTAATTTTTATAGTTTTCGTTCAGACACTA
>JAUCGG010000281.1 GCA_030378015.1 Desulfococcaceae bacterium HSG8 | reverse complement strand
CCGGGCTGCGCAGGGACGACTGATTCAGTCGTCCCTGCGGGACTCCGGGAGATGTTCATGTCTCTTACCCGGCAATGAATTGCCGGGCTATTTTCAGATGTCCCTCCGGGACAAAAAATACCATCCCAAAATCCGTTATAATCAGGATATTTTTATCATGCCAGGACAGAGGATAAGGAAGATTTGGAGAAAATAATAGACCGTGAAGTCAGGAAACTGAAGGATAAAGGAGCAAAAGAAATGGCTGTGAGCGTCGCTGAACAATTCAAAACAGAGGGTAAAATTGAGGGTAAGAAAGAAACAGCTTTCAACCTTCTGAAAATGGGTATGGATGTAAAATTTGTCATGCGGGCGACAGGGCTGAGTGAGGAAGAAGTCAGACAACTGAAGGAAGCCTGTACTGACAGGGCGGCCTGAGCTCTGTAAGAAAGAATCATGAACTGTGATTCCTATGAGGATAACCATGTCAGTCATACAAATTATCCGGAAATAACAGTTCGGACAACAGGTGATTGGTAAAAAGTTTTGAAATATGAAAGAAACCGATAATACAGAAAATAATACAGAAGAAGAAGAAAAGAAAAAGAGCGAAATCACAACTCCTCATGATGCGGGGTTCAAGTCAGCATTTCAGAAAAAGGAGCTGGCACGGGATTTTTTTCAGAATTATCTTCCCGGGAATGTTGTCAGGAATATGGACCTGAGCCATCTGGAACTTGTCAACAAAAGTTATGTAGATGAGCAACTGAAGGAAAAACATTCTGATATTGTTTATAAAACAAAAATCAGGGGAAAAGCGGCGTTCCTTTATATCCTGTTCGAGCATCAGAGCAAATCTGACTTCCGGATGGCATTCAGACTGTTATGCTACATGATCAATATCTGGAAGGAGTATATTGATCAGAATCCCGAAGCAAAAAAGCTTCCGCCGATTATTCCTGTTCTGTTTTATCACGGCAGAACAGGATGGACAGCGGCGGAGAGTTTTGTCAGCCTTATTGAGGACGGCGAACTGTTTTTAAATTATATCCCTGAACTGGTTAATCTCGGAAAATATGATGATGAGGAATTAATCGGAGACCTTGCCTTAAAACTGGTACTCAGGGTGTTCAAACACATTTATGATGAAGATGCCGGCGCAGTGTGGCAGTTGGCAGGCGATTTGCTGATAAAATTGCGGGAAAACCCGTCATTTCCCGGACTCCTGGAATGGGCGTTAAGATATTTTTATCATGCCAGGACAGAGGACAAGGAAGATTTGGAGAAAATAATAGACAGTGAAATCAGGAAACTGAAGGATAAAGGAGCAAAAGAAATGGCTGTGAGCGTGGCTGAACAATTCAAAACAGAGGGTAAAATTGAAGGTAAAATAGAGGGTAAGAAAGAAACAGCTTTCAATCTTCTGAAAATGGGTATGGATGTAAAATTTGTCATGCGGGCGACAGGGCTGAGTGAGGAAGAAGTCAGGCAACTGAAGGAAGCCTCCACTGACAGGGCAGCCTGAGCTGTAAGAAAGGATCATGACTGTGATTTCCATGAGGATAATCATGTCAGTCATGTCAGTCATATAAATTATCCGGAAATAACAGTTCGGACAACAGTCGGGATTTGCGGCGCGAAAATTCCGCCTAACTGCTCCATTTCCGCATTCCTCCCACTTTAACGGAAACTTTTCGACCTGCTGAAAATAGATATACCATGAAAAATCCTTCAAATATAATGTTCCTAGGAACTGGTTCGGATGTGGGAAAAAGTGTGACCGCAACGGCTTTTTGCCGGATACTGAAGAACCGGGGTTATCGTGTCGCACCTTTTAAAGCTCAGAATATGTCAAACAATTCCTTTGTAACCCTTGAGGGCGGTGAAATCGGGCGGGCCCAGGTTGCCCAGGCAGAGGCATGCGGTCTTACACCTTCTGTTCACATGAACCCCGTTCTTCTGAAACCTGACAGCGAAGTGGGTTCCCAGGTGGTGATTCAGGGTCAGGTCTTTGGGAACATGATCGCCAGGGATTACTATGGGTTTAAACCCGTGATCAGGGACAAAGTCATGGAAAGTTACAGGAAGCTCAGGCAGGAGTATGAGGCTATTGTGATGGAAGGCGCGGGGGCCTGTTGCGAGGTAAATCTCCGATCTCATGACATTGTCAATTTTGAAATGGCCCTGTCAGCCAAGGCGCCGGTGATACTTGTGGCTGACATTGACAGGGGCGGCGTATTTGCCCAAATCATCGGCTCTCTTGAAATCATTTCCCAGGAGGAACGTGACTTGGTGGCAGGATTTATCATCAACAAATTCCGCGGGGACCCTGATCTTTTCAGAACCGGGGTCGAATATATTGAATCGCGAACTGGCAAACCGGTCTTCGGCCTTGTGCCGGTTTTCACGGATTTCAGAATTGATACGGAAGACAGTATGTCACTGGACAAGACACTTTCGTCAGGTTATCGGAGCCGCGAGTTCAGACCTGATAGAATCAATATCGGTGTGGTCAGACTACCGCATATTTCCAATTTTACCGATCTTGAGGTATTGGAAGGCGAACCGGAAGTCTCTCTTTTCTGGCTTACAGAACCGAAAAACATTAACAGATATGATGTTATAATTCTCCCCGGAAGCAAAAGCACGATAAGCGATATGATCTGGCTGAATGAGAGCGGATGGGTGGAACCCCTGGGAGAATATGCTGATAAGAAAATCGGATGGATAGCAGGCCTGTGCGGCGGTTTCCAGATGCTTGGAAAAGAAATAAGTGATCCTCACGAAATCGAAGGAAGAACGAGAAAAACAGAGGGTCTCGGGCTTCTCGACATTTCCACGGAAATTGAAACAAGCAAAGTTGTGAAGCGATCCTCCGGTTATGACAGGATGTTCAATGTCGGGGTATGCGGTTACGAGATACATATGGGACGAACATCGCTTTTTAATCATTCCCTGCCATTCCTGGAACTCGAAACCGGGTCAGACGGTGCAATCAATACCAACGGTAATGTTTTCGGTACTTATCTGCACGGGCTTTTCGATTCAGGAATATTCCGAAAGAGATTTCTTGCTCGTATCGCCGGAAGAAAGGGGATTCCCTATGACAGCAACGTCAGAAGAGGAGACTATTGGGAGGAAAAAGATAAGAATTATGAACGGCTTGCCGAACATTTCTCCGAATATACTGATACGGAGCGCGTCTTAGAGCTTCTAACATAAAGGAGTGGCAGGCTTCAGTTTGGCGTTAATTCCGGGTATCTGACAGCGCTTCCGGGGCTTGGGATTAAAATCCCAAGCTACGTTACCCTGCCCCTCCGGGGCACTGCAATGTCTTAGCTGCCTTCAGGCTGCTTTCGCGGGATTTATCCCCGGAGCTTCCGCCGATGTTCTGATGTTCATATCGGATATAACTGGAATGGCGAGATAGCGATAACTCCCACATACGAACTGATTTTCCATATCGGTCAGACTGATGTTTTTTCAGGCAAATCCGGGCTATTTACTAAAAAAATACCATTGAATTTAACATCTTACGAATCCAATTTTACAACCAGATCACCTTTTCTATCCGGTAATCTTTTCCGCGCATGCAACACACAGGTCTGTTTCAGGCAGAATCATCAATCTTGCAAAAGGAATCGGCTCTTCACACTCCCTGCATAAGCCAAAATCAGGATTATCTATCATTTTCAAAGCTTTTTCCAGTTTTAACAGAGTGTATTCCGCATCGTTCAATGCGGCTTCATTGATGCTTTTACTGTTTATGGCCTCCATGCGGGTCAGTCTGCCAATGGCATTATCCGGTTCAACTGCTTTGGTAAGCCGCTTATAAGATATCACACTTGCTTTTAATTCTCCGATCTTTTCACAAACATGATTTTTCAACGTCTCTTTTTGCTCTTTTTTCATAGCGTTTTAACAACCCCTTTTTTACTGCACGTTAAAACAGACAGACAAATCAATACATTTTTATCTATATCATTTATTTCAACAGATTACATGAATTATGTGTTTCAGGTCGGCACTTTGGGAATGCACTCTTTCCGGGTACCTTAATAAGAAATTCTTCAGGATAAGTCAAGCAGTCTGCTATTTTCTATTTTCACCAAATCGAAAAGTTTTCGAACCTAAAATTTATTCTCCTGAAATAACCTGAAAGTTCACTATGCTGAATCGGATTATCTTCTGGCTATAAAAGTCATGTCGGCAAGGATAGACTCGACCGATAGAAATAATCAGGCAGTTTGTAGTTCCGCCTTCAGGCGGCGTGATACCGCCTGACAAACTGGTATGTTTATTATTGGAAATCGCCTTAATATTCAATCACACTATGAGGTTTTCGAAAGCTTTTATCGGATAAATCCCGGCAAAGAATGCGGATGAGGAACAGACTGGGTTCGTGATCCGCTACGAAAGTTTTCGATCTATTGAATATAACCTGTCAGCCTTTAAAGGTTAACGGTTTTAATCGGTTTATGCCGGGTCGGCATGAGGTGTGAGACCGACATGGCTCGGATTTGTCAATCCGAGCCGCGTGGCCCGAAGTCTCAGATCTGCGCATCACGTCTCACGTCTCATGTCTCACGCATCACTCCCTTTCCTTTATTGCCTCCTGATACCCTGCCAAAGCCTCCTTATAGCATCTGCCAAGATTCTTCAATGCCACGCCCCAGTTATTCCAGGCATGGATATGGTTCGGTTCGTGTTTTATTGCTTCCTGGTATTTCTTCATTGCTTCCTGGTATCTGCCAAGGGCATTCAGTGCAACGCCCCAGTTGTTCCAGGCATCAGCATCCCCGGGGCGGATTTTCACCGAGTTCTGATATTTCTCTATGGCCTCCTCATATCTGCCAAGATTTTTCAGTGCAACGCCCCAGTTGCTCCAGGCATCAGCATCATCCTTCCTGTATTCTGTGGCTTCCCGGTATTTTTCTATGGCTTCTTCATATCTCCCGAGTGCATTCAGGGCAATGCCCCAGTTGTACCAGACATCCCCGCGGCCGGGCCCGAATTTTGCAGCTTCCCGGTATTTCTCTGCGGCTTCCTCATATCTGCCAAGGATATTCAGCGTCACTCCCCAGTTGCTCCGGGCGTTGACATGGTCAGGTCGGAGTTTTACAGCTTCATGATATTTTTCTATGGCTTGTTCGTATCTGCCAAGCCCATTCAAAGCAGTTCCCCAGTTATTCCAAGTATCAGCATGACCCGGTCTGTATTTTATCACTTCCCGGTATTTTTTCATGGCCTCTTCGTATCTGCCGAGGGCGTTAAGGGCAATACCCCAGTTGTAGCGGGTATCAACATCATCGGGCCTGAATTTCGCAGCTTCCTGATATTTTTCTATGGCCTCCTCATATCTGTCGGAATTCTTCAAGGCCATACCCCAGTTGTACCAGGTAAAAAAAGACCCGGGATCATTCTCCGCTGATTTTCGGAATGCCTCAGATGCCCTGGGATATTCCCCCTTACAGTATAAAGCATTGCCGAGATAAAACAGGCTCTGACCAGTCCCGTCTTTTTCGGCATATTCTTTAAACCGCAGGATAGCCTCATCATAGCGTTTTTCCGCAAGGAATTTAAGACCGCGGTCAAGTTCCGACCCCTGCTCAAGAATATCCAGCAGTGATTTTACGGGCATCCCTGCTTTTTCAGCTATATTCTCCGGCAGGTCGGATTCTGAAAGCTGATCAACCCTTGCCAGTTCATCTTTAACAAGCTGTTTCAGGTCGTCAGAATCAGGCTTGCAGGTTTTCAGAATCAGTGTGAAGGCAAGTAAGATCGCGAATAAAGATATCAGGATGCGACGTTTGTGTGAATGAAATATTTTTATGAAATAAGAATCAGACATTGGTAAAATCCTATCAGCGGAGTGCAAAGCTTGCATTGTGCTTGCAGATCAAATACAAAGCAAGCTTTGCACTCCTGATTCACAAACCCGGCGGAGATGGCTCGGATTTGCCAATCCGAGCCGAGCCGCACGAGATTTGCGGAGTGCAAAGGTTGCTTTGCGAGTCGTACCCGGGTATTCACAAAGCAAGCTTTGCACTCCGCACTCGCAAAGCAAGCTTTGCACTCCGAGCCTAATCTGCATTCTGAATTTTATCTTCTGTCATTATATTATCTC
>JAUCGG010000280.1 GCA_030378015.1 Desulfococcaceae bacterium HSG8 | reverse complement strand
AGAAGGAGATTCATCTTCATCATTTCCCGACTTTTGCAGACCTTAAAAAAAGAGTGAGCGAGGCCCTTCTCACTTTCGAAGATCTTAAAAACGAGGTTCTGTCGCTTTTTGTTTTTTATGACGAACTGCCGGAAAAAACGGCGCCCCGGCCTGCAGTCAGCCTCGAAATAAAAATACACATCAAAAACGACATAACAATTTAAAATATAAACAGATAAACTTTTTGTTAAAAGCTATAGCGAAGGGTTATGTGCTGAAACGCAGCCAGGAGGAAGTCTTCGGAGAAAACGGAAAGGAAGAAGGAGAGAAAGAGAAAGAGGAGGATGATGAGGAGGAAGGAGAAGGAGGGGAAAGGAAGGAGCGGGTTTTTGTTGTAAAGTCTCCGACTCATGCGAAGCAGATGGAAAATGGCTTGGAAAAACGCCTGAAAAATGCCGAGGAAAAGCTTCGTGCCCTGACTCCGCCGAGAGGGAGAGGAAAGAGACAGATGACAGATAACTGATGAGGCGAAACTGAAAGAGAAAGCGGAAGGAATTCTGAAAAAACACAAAGTCACGGAACTGCTCAGGTATGAGTATGAGAAAGAAACCGAAAGCAGGACAAAATATGTCGGGAGAGGAAGGGGTTCCTCCGATCGTGAGAAAGAGGTTGTCGTAAAAATACGGTATCAGATCACCGCGGTCATCAGAGATGAGAGCAGGATAGAAAAAGAGAAAGAAAGATTCGGCTGGCGTGCTTATGTGACGGATATTCCGAAAGAAAGACCCACTCTCAGTGATGCGGTGAAATGTTACCGTAAGGAATACAGGATTGAAAGTGTATTCAGAAGGTTGAAGAGTCGTATGAATGCTTCTCCCCTGTATGTCAGGAGAGACGATCAGATCAGGAGAATGACCTGTCTGCTGACTCTCGGAGTGAGAGTTCTCACGCTGACGGAATTCGTCGTCCTACGTTCGCTGAAGAACGACAATGCGGCGCTCGGAGGACTTCACCCCGAGAACCGGAGAAAGGAGACAGACAGGCCGGCGGCGGAACGGCTTCTGAAAGCCTTTTCCGATATCACCCTGACTGTCATAAAGACAACGGACGGCAGAGTGACACATCATCTGACACCTTTGTCAGAGGTGCAGAAGGAAATCCTCAGAAGAGCGGGGCTGAATCCCTCTCTTTATAGGGATCTGGAAATTAACAAAAGTCCGCCTCAATTAACCGAATGATGAGTAAAAAAGCTGTTTATTATTGCTTTCTCATCGTTAATTCTGTTAACCATCTGCGTTGCCTATGGATTTAATGGCATCCTTCATATCGACCTAAAAGTAGTTTACACTTTTTGAAAGTCAGTTTTCAGACACACCTCTGGTGTAAACAAGACAGAGGCCATTCTGAACTAAAATAAATTATCCGGAAGGTGCAAAAAAAGACGGATTTTTTTCTTTTACAACATCGAAAAGAAGTTCAGTCCAGTCCTTTTCCTGCGGTTCTCCGGTAAATATTTCCATAGGGGTTTTCCCCTTGCGTTTACCTGCTTTGTAACGTCGATGATTATGATAAAACATAATCAGATTCAGCATTTCCTGAGTAACCTGATTTTTAGAGTTGTTCAGGTATGGCCGAATGATCGAATTTATGCATTCGGCCAATGCCGAACTTTGGACGATCTGATATAAGTCCGTATATACCTGTGATTTTATCAGGTTAAAATTGTCTTTAAGATAATCATTGGCGATTTCAAGGTAAATCGCTTCCTGCTCTTTATTATATTGGCGTGCATTCACACTTTTAGATTTGGTCACGCCTTTACGATATTGCCAGGCCAGAAAAAGAGCTTTTAACGGGCATCCTTCATTTCCCAGTTAACACTTTTAAAAAAAATTAGCCTGAAATCTGATTTATCGTTAAGGCTCAGACTTACAAAAAATAGCGGAACATCTCCGAAAGAAAAATCTTGATAAACGACAGAATCAGATGTTAATGCACCGGACATAAAATATAAAATAGCATGTATTCTGTCAGATAAAAATTTATATCACGGAGGTGTTATAATGGTAACTATGAATAATCATGCATTAAACATGATTTCAAAAGGGCCAAAATTTACAAGACGACCTGACCTGACACCGGAGATTCGTCTTGCTATTGCCTGTTCGGCCTTGGAGGCGCAACAAAACGGCAAGTGGGGTAAAATCACGGAATTATCCGGACATTTTATGATTTCGCGCACTTTTGTTTATATGCTGGCCTCTTTTTTGACGGCAGCCGGTATGGTTATTTTCAGTGCGACACCGGCAGTCGCACCTGTCACTGATCCTTTGCTGCCCTTTGTCTATATGCTGACGTTAAGAATGGAAGGGCGTTGCAGCGTCGAAGCGATTTCTGCCATCATGAAACGCTTTGACGTATCCTTCTCTTCAGTCGGTTCTGTCAGCCGGTATCTGAACTGTTTCGGCTCATTGCTGCCAAATACGCTGTCAGCGGAGACAGGCGAAATAAAGCTTGCCGTTTTTCTCTGTGACGAACTTTTTTCAAAAAGCGTGCCGATTCTTGTAACTGTCGATCCTGTCAGTTCTGTCATTTTAAAAACTGAATTAGCCAATTCACGGAAAGCCGAGGATTGGAAGGAGCATTGGGAATGCCTCGAAGACAATGGAATCTGCGCAATCTGTCTCGTTACCGATGAAGGTCAGGGACTGACGAAAGCGTATAAAGAGGCATTGGCCAATATTGTCAGGCAGCCGGATACATATCATGCCATCGCTCATGTAATCGGCAAATTGGTAAAACAACTGGAAAATGCCGCGTACAGTGCCATACTGAAAGAGCAGGAGCGTGAAGATAAGCTCGACTCCGCGAGAAGTGACGAAGTCATCTGTAAACGGATCGAAGCCGCCGCTGAAGCGTCCGCACTGGCTGACGAACTTATATATCTTTATGATGCTGTTCATTATCTTTACCTTTGCATCATTGAAAACCTCCGGATTTTCGATGAGGACGGCAATCTCAGAGACCGTCAGCAGGCTGAGGAAGAGATCGGGGAGGCTCTGAATATGCTTGATGAATTAGGAATTCCTAAAATAAACAAAGCGGTTAAAAAAATGCGTTCGACATTGCCGGAACTCCTGAATTACTTTGACACGGCAGGAACAGCAGTTGAAAACCTGATGACATTGCCGATTCATCCGGAAGCGTTAAAAGGCATCCTTCATTGTCAGTTTACACTTTGCTACAGAACGATTTTGCAAATCGTTACGAACGACTTGAAAAGTCGTTCTGCAAGCGTGAGCTGCTTTTCAGCTTTTATGAAGGATACTCATGATCATGAAAGAGCCGGGTTTTTCACCCGGCCATAAAAATATTTTCAAATGTATTTTCACGATAAATGAAAGGAATATCATTGATGTCACGCGATACCAAACTGATTTTGGGCTTACCCATTGACAACGTAACTATGGACCAAGCCGTACAAAGAATTTTTGATCTAATTGATCGTTATGAAAAATACAAACAGCCCCGGCTTGTGGTAACGGTACATATTGATTTTGTGGTTCAGGCGATTTCATGGTGGCCGAAATGCAGGCTCCGTCACCCTGAATTTCTTGATATCATAAAACGCGCCGCTCTCGTAACCGCGGATGGGATGCCGATTGTCTGGGCAGGCAGACTGCTGGGAACCCCTTTAAAAGGGCGGGTGACAGGTGCGGACCTTGTTCCGAGACTCGCAGAAGCCGCGGCAGAACATGGCAAATCAATTTACTTTCTCGGGGGACATGAGGGGGTGGGAGAAAAAGCCGCAGAAATCCTTAAACAGCGTCATCCGAACCTGGAAATCGCCGGTATTGATGCGCCTTATGTCCATATTGAAGGTGAAACCTCATCGCTTATCCAAGAAGACAAGCCCATTGTAGATCGCATCAACGATTCCGGAACTCACATTCTGCTGATTGCTTTTGGCTGCCCCAAGCAGGAACTATGGTTTGAAAGGAACAAACATCGTCTGAATGTACCGATTTCCATAGGAGTGGGAGGTACATTTGAATTCATTGCAGGAACGATTGCCAGGGCTCCTGTATGGATGCAGAAATACGGGGCAGAATGGATATTTCGTGTCAGTCAGGAGCCCGAACGTCTTTGGAAACGCTATTTTTTCGGATTTCTCAAGTTTAGCATTATCTTTATGAGAAGTTTTTTTAATTCTCAAGTAATATATGAGTAATGTTTTCTGACTTGCTGAAATCATTTGGCATTAAACCGGAAAATTCTGTCAGTCAGTTTCTGATTGATCAGAAGCTAATTTTAACCTCTATGCTCAATGATTTTAAATTCTTAAATAAGCTTTATATTACGATTTACGATTCGGACAGAAATCGGGCTGTATCCGGTGTCCCACCTTTTGCACAAAAATACCTGACGGCTCCGGCCGGATAAGAATATTTTCAGCCATATCATAATATGTTATGCTGAAAATGTTTAAAAAATTCGGCATCCTTCATTTGCCAGGTTTACACTTTACTGTAGAACGATTTTGCAAATCGTTTAAACAATTTGTAAAATTGTTCTACAGCCTGGAAAAGTGTAACTACTTTCAGCTTTTATGAAGGATACCAGAAATTCTTTCAGAGTTCCGGCCCCTGCGGACAGATCAGATTTTCATTTTTGTGCAAAAGATGGTCATAACATATATTTCTGAAAAAAATTGTAAAATCATGTACGTCATCATCAGGGAGCATTTAATCCAGACAGCTTTTTTGTGTAAAAGGTCAGTGATTCAGAAACAAAATTGATAAAATGATAAGAATAAAAAAAAGTCCCTGATAAGATATGCCTATCCTTTCTTCCGATTCGGAGCTGATTTTTTTTCAGAATCGGGAATTTTTTTTTCAGACAGATCTGCATTTATGTTTCCGTTTACCTCCTTTTGCGGGCTCGGAAGGTTATCCTGTATTTCGGAGCAGGCATCTCCTTTCCGTGTCACTCATAGCGAAGCTGAATTCTGCTTCCCATCAGGATTCCGAGTTCTTTCAGGTTCAGTTTATGTCTCATATCTCCGAGCATACATGCCCACAGATGACATACAGTCATTTTCCCTGTCAGAAGCGGTCTGAAAAGAGAACTCAGTTCGAATAACTGATTAATCATATGGGCAATCTGCATACACTGATAATAGTTCTTCATCGCTGTTTCGGAAACCTCGGAATACTTGTGTCCTAATCCGTAACCGTGATTTTTCTGAATGTCGGATCCCTCGTTTTCTATCTTCCATCGCATGCGTCCCGATTCCGTCATTTCCAATATATTATCATAGTTCAGATCCGAATTGCTTATGTAAACAAACTGTTTCATCACGTTGTCTGCTTCTTCGGGACATTCGTACCAGTTCAGTTCAAATCCCCGATAGTCAGGATTACTGATCCATGTGCAGGTACGGAGAATTTTTTTCCCCTCCCTGTCGCGGCGTATATTTCCTTCTGTAATTTTCTGCAATCCGAGAACGTCTTTCCATACAGTCGGAAGATTTCCATCTCTGAATGTGACTATCCATACCCATCCGTTATCCTTGCATATTCGGAAAAAAGTCTGATTAGGATACAGTCCGTCAGCCATGATGCATATCGGCAGGCGCGGAAAATCTTTCTTCAGTTTCTTCGCCAGCCGTACAAAGGCTTTCAGTTCGCAGTCCTGTTTGTCATAATTTCCTTCAGGGTTTTCTATCCGTTCGGTTCCGAGAGAAATACAGAAACCGTTTTCAGATACTGATCTGGCTTCCGATACATTGTGAAAATACTTAAAAGTTGCTCGAAAATTTGTTTCTAAGCTGTAAATCATTGTCCGGCAAAGGTTCGGGAATTCTCGTTTATATAAGAGCCGATATTAATTGCTTTTTTTGCATAATAAATTTAATACATTGTAAATATTAATATTTATTCCGAAGAAATATTGAAATATGATGATCCTTTGTTCGGAAATATGGAAATGCAGACAATCTGCGACTTGCAGAAATTTGTAATGTTATCAGACTATTAAAAAAATAATAAATCTGAATTGTTATAAAAACAAATTAAAATCGGCTCTTACAAAACGGCGAATCAGTAAACGCTTTCCAGACAAGGATTCCCGGATTAGAATTAAAATTTCGGGCAACATTTAAGTATTA
>JAUCGG010000279.1 GCA_030378015.1 Desulfococcaceae bacterium HSG8 | reverse complement strand
ATTTTATCAGAAGAAAAAAGCCTTCGGGACAGGCTGAACAGCCGGAAAAATATTTTTTGGCATATTTTATATCTGTTTAAAATAAAATGATATTTTCTGCTCATTATTTTGTTTCTGAATTACTGGCGTGGTCATAGAGGCGAAGCATCCCAAGCAAAACCTTGATCATCATGTTCGGAAACTGAGGTACTACCTGAGCAGCCTGCTTGTTCGGTATGGATTGCTGACCAATGGCAAGGAACTCAGAATTTATGAAAGGGGACAGAATGGCATGGAACTGGTGTTCCGGTGTGCAGGGGAGGAGATTTCTGACAAAATTGAAAAAATCAAATCTTTGGTCGGGCGGGAAAATACGAAACCTAAGCCCGCGCGGGCCATTCCAAGAAGAGTTTCCAGACAGAAACCCAGACAAGAAAGGAAGGATATGATGAAAATTATCGCTGTATATCACAACAAGGGCGGGGTAGGGAAAACCACAGTTGTTGTGAATCTGGCTGCCGCGCTGAGCAGAAAGGGTAAGCGAGTGCTGGTGGTTGATCTGGATAGCCAAGCCAATACAACATTTGCAACGGGTCTCATCAAATTTTCCGAAGAAGATGATGATGATATAAGAGACTGTAACATCGGGCATACTCTGGAAAAAGAAGATTTCTTCCATGTCCATGAAATTACGAAAAAATCTCAATTTAACACTCCGGAGGTTGATGTAATTCCATCCCATATCAACCTGATGGACAAGGAAACCGACTTGGACAGGGGGCGCGTGGCTGAGTTTATATTGGTTGACAAGCTGAATGCAGTTGAGGCCATGTATGACATTGTCATTATTGACACGCCGCCCTCATTGAATCTGTTTGCAAGAATTCCTATCTTTGTGGCAGATTATCTCATCATTCCTTCTGATCTTAAGCCGTTTGCAAATCAGGGATTGACCAACGTAAAGAAATTTGTCAAAAATGTCAACAATCACCGAAGGCGATATAAGAAAGAACCGATTGAAGTATGGGGTGTTCTGCCTTCCAAAATCTCTACCAATTCAAAGTTCACCAAGCATACCTTGCCCGAGCGCATCAGAAGGGTTAAAAATGTTTATGGAATGGATGTGATGGATAGCTGTATTTATCAAAGAGAGGTGCTGGCTCAATGTACGGACCATTTTGAAACGATAGATGATCAAGAAATGTCAGATCCGAAATCGGTATTTGAGTTTAAGCCAAATTCTCAGTCAGCCGAGGAATTTGAATCTCTCGCCGATGAGGTAATGAAAAGGATAGGAGAATTTTAATGAAATCTACCGCTCCCATTCCGGTCAAGCGGATTAAGTGCGCTGTTCCTCGTTCAAATTTTTCAGAGGAAAAACTCACACAGACCGCGGATTCTCTTTTAAAAGTCGGGGTATTGATCAACCCTCCGATTGTCATTGTAGCGGGAATGCGTTCTTATGAAGTTATTGATGGATATTTTGAATATTATGCGGCCGTCAGAGCGAGAGAGATTGACCCCTATAAAGGGGAATCTGTCGAAGTGTTTCTCATTGACCCTGAGGAAGAGCCGGGAATGAAAGAAATGATTTCAGAGCAGATAAATCTGCTCAGAAACCAAGTCGCTGCGAAGAATACAGATACTGCTTCGGATGGCACAGGCGCAGGACTCCGCCTGACAACTGTGGAGTCCCGTTTGACGAATATGGAATCCAGGTTTGACAGCAAGCTCAATGAATTGGTAGGTGAAATTCAAGCCTTGAAAGCGGATGTCCGACCGCTTAAAGAGCAAAAAGCCAAGAAGGTTGAGACGCCGTTGGACATTTTTAATTCGATGGCAAAAAAGGATCTGTCGACTATCATGACAAGTGCTGGCATACGTGGCAAGGTAGCTACCGAGATTCTTAAAAACATTGAAGCGGAGCGAAAAAAAGGAAAGTTTGAAAGCCTGATTGATTCGAAAAAGCGGATCACCAAACTCGGCGAAGTAAGGATGGTAAACATGATTGATGCCTGGTCTCGGCTCATAGAATATGGACAGTAGTACACCACTTTGAAAGTTCGTGACCCCTCCGGCTCTCAATAAATTTAAAGGGTTAACCCCCGGTACAGGGGTCACGGACTTCCAAAGTGCTGTAGTAGTAACTTATGTTCGATCCCGCCGGATTGATAACCCGGCGGGTGACGCTTCAAATTTGTCACTCCGAACCAAGTGTGAAGGTAAATAAATACAACTGGTTCCACAGAATGCTTACCGAAAAAGCTTCTTTTCAGCCATCATGCCGTCATTTCCGAATATAAAGCAATCATCAAAAATTATTTGGTCAGAGGTACTACAGCAACTTGTAAATTCGTCTCCCTCTTTCGTAAATGGGGCAGGGATTTTACGCTTGGCGATTTTTTCAGAGAATCTTTGTCCGGATGACCCGGACAGACTCTATTCCACCGGCTTATCGTGGAAGATAGCGATCTTTTCACTCAGAAGAAGAACTTGACTCCTGTATAAAAAGCGGATATACAACCAGTATGTCGATAAAAAGCAGACATACTGGCAGAAATAACCTGGTGTATCTCCTCCCGGATTTCCCTTTTGATTACTGTTACCTGATGTGGGTGCTACGCTCATACCGTTCGCCCCGTGACAAAATAAGCCGGATGCTGAGAAACGGGGAGATCATCCGGATAAAAAAAGGACTTTATATACGCTCCCCCGGATACGGAGGGAAAGCCGACAAAAAGGTAATTGCCAACCTGATTTACGGTCCTTCCTATATTTCACTGGATTTCGCACTTCAGTACCGGGGACTGATCCCGGAAAGAGTCGAACTCGTGACCAGCATCACCAGCAAAAGAAATAAAATATTCCACACTCCCCTGGGATCTTTTTCTTATAAATATCTGCATCACTCGAAATTTCATCCGGGCGTGTTACTGGAAAAGACCGAATTATCAGGCCAAAGAGGGAACAGGGAAAATAAAACAGGTTTTTTTATAGCGTCGGAAGAGAAGGCCCTCTGCGACAAGCTGGCAACAGTCAGGGATATTGACAAGCCGGAAGATATTCCGGAATACCTGGAATCGGATCTGAGGATTGATACCGATCTGTTGCGTCTGGACATCCGCCAGCTTTATAAGATTGAAAAGGTGTATAAAAAAAAATCAGTAACTGCTTTTGTCCGCTGGTATAAAGCACATATGGGAGCCTGATATGACTCACGGACTGGAAAGTCTTTTGTCCGAATATGACCTTATAACGGAAGAAGACTGGGAAAACGCATTAAAGGAAATCGTTCAGCACCTGGCGCTGCTGGGCCTCTGGCGTTCCAAATTTTATGAACATGCCGCATTTTACGGAGGAACCGCCCTGAGAATATTTCACGGCCTGAGAAGATTTTCAGAAGATACGGACTTTTCTCTTATCAGAAAAAATCCGGATTTCAATCTGCAACTCCATCTTACGGCAATCCGATCCGAACTGGAGGCTTTCGGATTCAGTTTCGAAATTGAGAAAAAGCAGAAAAAGACGGTTTCCCCAATCGAATCCGCATTTATCAAGGGAAATACGGTTAAAAACCTGCTGATCATCAGGGCGACTCCGGAAATCACAGGACGATTTCCGAAAAATAAGAAAATAAAGATAAAATTCGAACTGGATACTGACCCGCCCGGTAAGGCGGTATATGAAGTCAGAACAGTGCTTAAACCGGTTCCCTTCCAGGTAAAAATCTTCAGCCCGCCGGATCTTTTCGCAGGAAAGCTTCATGCTGTTCTTTGCAGGGAATGGAAAACACGGGTCAAGGGAAGAGACTATTATGATATGATCTGGTATCTGGGGAAAAAAACGCCCTGCCATCTGGATCATCTGAAAGAAAGGATGGTTCAGACAGGCCATATACAGCCGGATCATGTCCTGGACCGTGACGGGCTTCTCAGTCTGCTGTATTCGCGCTTTGAAATGACTGATTTTCATATTGCAAAGGAGGATGTCCGGCCATTTATCAGGGACCAGCAGGAACTGGATTTGTGGGACCGTGATTTTTTCTTTGAAATCATTAAGGATATAGATATCTGTTAGTTTACGGGCAGAAAATAAGGAAATAGCTGAAACTTCAGCCCCCGTTCGTAGTTCCGCCTTCAGGCGGTTCCTCTGAAAACAGGGATTTCCGTTCACAGAACAGGCCGCCTGAAGGCGGAACTACGAACTTTTTCAATCTGCTGATAATAATCTGTCCCAAAAACCGAGAAAACATTATGAAAAATTCCGTTTCAGATAGCGAACCGGTGGGAATCCCGCCCTTTGATTTTGAAAATTCCGAACCGAACAAATTTGCCGAAAGATATGATGAACATGCCGAAACCGTTATATACAAATCTGAAAATGCGAGAGGAGTCATCCTTGATCAGGATGTTGCGGAATATTTCCCGGATTCCGAAAGCGTCAACATAGCGCTTCGTGCCCTGATTTCCGTAATTTCCAAAATCAGAAGTCTTCCCGCTCGCCCTGCTGTGGCTGCTTATCAGAAACGGCTCCGTCACCAAAGGCTCGGCCCTCTGCTGGGACGAACCGGAAGCCGGTCTGAATCCGGGTATGATTCCGACAGTGGTGGAAATATTGCTGCAACTTGAAAGAATGGGCGTTCAGATGTTTCTGACCACACACAGTTACACCGTCTTAAAAGAATTCGAACTGCAACGTAAAGATCATTCACTGCGTTTTTCTGCTTTGTTCAAAAAAGATGACGGAGGTGTTCAACTCAGGCAGTCAGATTCTTACACCACCCTTTTTCCGAATAAGATTGCAGAAGAATTCGCCCGGATTTATGACCTTGAAATTAAACGGGCAATCGGGGGGAAATGATGGGTGACATACTGACGGAAAGAACACTCGAATCTGACTTTTCAACTGCGGACAGAGCCATACGCTTTGACGGTGAAACCCATCGTATGTCTCACTGCACGAAATCGGTTGATTTCCTAGTGGAATGGCCCGATGAATTCTGGTTTGTCGAGGTGAAAGATCCGTCTGACCCGGATATTCCCGAACAGTATCGTGAACCCGGGCAAAGGGAATTTATCGAAAACATTCTGATTATAACGGATTTTGAGGATGGTATTTTTTGTCCCGGAGGGACATCTGAGAATAGCCCGGCAATTCATTGCCGGGTAAGAGACATGAACATCTCCCGGAGTCCCGTAGGGACGACTGAATCAGTCGTCCCTACGGGACTCTCCGACAGGCTGTGCAAGCCCCCCGGCAATGAATTGCCGGGCTATTCTCGGATGTCCCTCCGGGACAGGAAAGCGCCTCCCCAAAATCCGTTATAATCAGAAAACATTCAGAATGAGAAACTTTTTGCAGGCGATCCGGGCCCTGAAATCAAAGATTCTTTTTTGTATCTTCATCTCAGGAGAGAACTCCCTGAAAAACTGATAAAATATTTCGTCATCATCGCGTTGGATGCCTTGGCCCCGGATCTGCTGACATTCGCCGGTGATGCCCTTAAAATTTACAGTTGCCTTCTTGGTCCGGACAATTCGGCATGGTGTAACCAGTATCTTGATGCCGTTGCTGTATTCAATGAATTAACCTGGAACAGATACCTTCCTCAATGCCCGGTAAGAAGAATCTGATGATGAAAGGCGTTTTTTCTTGCGCCTCCGGTCTGACACTTTATGCGCCAGGAGAGGATGGCGAGTTGTACTATGAGGAGCGTTCTGCCGACATTATCAGGCGCAAAGGATTCCGGGTGTCTGCTTCCGAGGCGGAGGCTGTGCTTCAGGATCATCCCACGGTGATCGGAGCGTGTATCGCGGGGGTTCCGGATGAACGGTTCGGGGAGCGGATCAAGGCGATTGTTGTGCTGAAAGAAGATGCACGGGGAGTGGGAGGCGCGGAACTGATCCGGTGGTGCGCGTCTTGCCCGGTACAAGGTTCCGAGCTATATTGAGTTCAGGGACATGCTGCCCAAATCCAAGGTGGGGAAACTCCTGAGACGGGAGATTCGGGATGAGGAGAGGCGGCGGATGTCGGGGGAGGTGTGAACGGTGTGAACTGCTCAAATATAGATAGTGTCTGAACGAAAACTAGTTAACATGTTTATTTATAAAAGAATAGTGCCGAAGATTTGAAACGAAGATTTTCGATATATTGTCTCATTTTACTAGTAAATTTATTCGGATATTTTTTACTCATATAGTTTATCTCATTCTTAATCATAAAGAAT
>JAUCGG010000278.1 GCA_030378015.1 Desulfococcaceae bacterium HSG8 | reverse complement strand
AACAGCAGATTGCCGAAGCCACAGGTCTGGATATTCGCAGGATTGACGAACTGGCCGAATCTTTAAAATCCCAAGAAGTGGTGAGAGATACGCGATCCGAAAAACAGATCCATTAGCACCCGTCACCGTTTCGACTCATCCGGGACAGCAGCCGGTCAGTGAATTCGCATACTGCCCGGAAAACTGCAAAGCAGAGGAATCGGAAAAGCGGATCGGAGAAAATCCTCTGGCTGCCGCATATCTGCCGCTGACAGATTATCCGAAGAAGGAACGCCCGGCAATCAAAGCCAAAGCGATGAAGGGGATATCCGAGATAACGGAGGGAAGAAAACGGGCGACACTTTTTTCGCTGATTCAGGAAAGTATCCGATTGAACAGAGAAGAAGAAAAACAGTTCCGGAAACTGGTGCAGACCAATCCGATTTATAAGGAGGTAAAAATGCTGCAATCTGTTGAAGAAGTAGGTATTGAAAAAGGCATTGAAAAAGGCCGGAATCAGGCTTTGGAAGAAACCGCGAAAAATCTGCTGAAGGCCGACTGGCTTGCAAAACAGCAGATTGCCGAAGCCACTGGTTTGGATATTCACAGGATTGACGAACTGGCCGAATTTTTAAAATCCCAAGAAGTGGTGAGAGACACGCGATCCGAAAAACAGATCCATTAGCACTTGATTATTAATATTTAATATTAATACAAAATGAAGCGGATGACGGATTCTGAATGCGTCTCAGAAAATTCCTGCCGCTAAAACCTATATGAAATTAGATATTCTCAATATCAGATATGCTGTCACAAACGCGGTTCCTCCGGAGCCTGTGAGTGTGACTTACAAGCCGACAAGCGTGTTTCTTCTCCTCTTTGATAAGGAGGAAAAAACCCATATCCTGGCTATCCAGAAATCGGATACAGAGGGTTACCCGTGGCGGAATCAGGTGGCTCTTCCGGGCGGACATGTGGATAAAAGTGACTCAAGTGCTGCTTACGCGGCTTTTCGTGAATTGGAGGAGGAAGTCGGTATTCCCGGTGATCAAGTGGAATTTATCGGCTCATTGGGTCATTTCCCAACCCTGAACCAGAGGGATATCGAGGCATTTATCGGTTTATGGAACGGGAAGGGGCCTGTTCGTCATGATCCTGGAGAGATTGCGAGGGTGCTTGAAGTTCCTTTTGAAAAACTCGTCCGAACCCATGAAGCAAAGAACTTCCACGGCCGGGTTCCTGATATTTATGACCTCACATACCCGGTTCAGGATGCTGTTATATGGGGAGCTACGGCCAGGATCCTACACCGTTTTATCGAACTTTTATATCCTGTGTTTATAAACAAATATCCGCCGGCTTTGACGCCGGAAGGAGTGCAAAGCAAAGCTTTATGAGGTTTGATTAACAAGGAAGCACAAAGCTTCGCTTTGAACTTCGTCGGACAATGAAACGAAAGGAAAAAAGACATGGAAAATTGTATCTTTTGTAAGATCGTCAAGGGTGATATTCCCTGCATCAGAATTTATGAAGATGATAAGGTTCTGTCCTTTGCAGACGTGAATCCTATCTCCGACGGACACACCCTGATCATCCCCAAAAGACACGCAGAAAATATATGGGAAGTCAGCGAAGAAGAAATCGCCGCGATTCACCTTGCTTCCCAAAAGATTGCGAATGCAATGAAAGCCGCGACAGATATTGACGGGATCGCTTTTCTCCAGCTTAACGGCAGAGGCGTAAACCAGGTAGTCATGCACTACCATCTTCACCTGATCCCCCGGCCTGCAGGAGCACCTGAAATAACGATGACAAAGTGGGATCTCAAACCGGGCGATATGGAGGCCATTAAGAAAACAGCAGAAAATATTACTTCTGCCATGAAATAGCAAGTGCTGGCAGACAAAAATTCTCCGAATGCGGAGTGCAAAGCTTGCTTTGCAATAATTCCGGCTTCGGCGTGAGCTCAGTCGAACGCTTTGCACTCCGCGAATTTATCACCCTGACATTGTTTCTTAAACGGAGTACTCAGATCCGTTTTTGTGTAGGACATTATGCCTTGATCTTTGCTTCGGCTAGTCCCCGCTCTGCTCCCTCCGAATTGCCAAATCCGGCGGTGACATGGCTTGGGTTTGTCGAGCCTGTCCGCGTAGTCAGAACGAAGATCATGGCCGGAAATTATAAAACCCGGACGTAAGCCCCGGAATCAATTCCGAGTCCGAAAGCTCAGGCAGGCTTAAGCCAGCTATATCATAGCTCCCTTCAGACTGCTTATGAAAGATTTTGCTTGTACAACATAATAAAGAAATTCTGGTTCTTCGCGGGGCTGCTGGCTGTTTCCGCTATAATTGTGGGAGATACAACCGGAATAGCTGCTGATTCCGGCAGATGGCTCCGGGCGCACAGCGGGCCGGATACTGTAATATTTCTGATATTCCTCTTTTCAGGTCTGATATTAGATATCCGGCAGATCAGGATGGGATTGACAGACGTAGCAGGAATCCTGATTGCCCAGTTCATTATTTTTATTATTGCCCCGCTGGTCGGAGCGTTATTGGCCATGATACCTCTGGATACCGGGGTTAAAATCGGGATTTTCCTGGTAGCGGTGATGCCGACGACCCTGAGCAGCGGGGTTGTGATGACAGTAGCAGCAGGCGGGAACATGGCTCATGCACTTGTGATCACCATCCTGTCCAACGGGCTTTCCGTTTTTACTATACCGCTGACACTTTCCCTGCTTTTGAAACTGGTCGGCGAAACAGCAGATATATCCATTGATAAGACTGCGATTATGATAAAGCTCGGAGTTCTCGTCATCGTACCGCTCTGTTTCGGCTTGCTGATAAAATTTTACACAGGCTCCGTGCTCAACCGTTTTAACTCGAAGCTGCAAATGATAAACCAGTGGCTGATACTCGGGATGGTATGGATGGCCATGTCCCAGACCAGGGACGCGCTGATAAACAGCGGAGGAACGATGGGAGTTATTGTTCTGCTGACGGCTGCCCTTCATGGTCTCCTGCTGATTTCAGCGGCTCTGTCTGCCAGATTTTTCAGACTGGGGCGGGGCAGGAGGGAAACCCTGCTGTTCATGGGCGGGCAGAAGACACTGACACTTTCTGTTATTTTACAGGTATCACTTTTTCCCAGTTACGCGCTGGCGCTTGTCGTCTGTGTGTTGCATCATATTGTACATCTCATGATAGACGGATACCTGGTTGAAAAAGTGAAAACTGAAAACTAAGTACTCCGTTCCATAAATAATGTTCAGGTTAAAACGGAGGAGTGCAAAGCTTGCTTTGCGCCACTGCGGGATTCCCGCAAAGCAAGCTTTGCACTCCGCGGAATTTATAACCCTGACATTATTTCTGAAACGGAGCACTAAGTGTCAGAAATTTTCCGAATACGGAATGCAAAGCTTGCTTTGCACTCCTCCGTTTTAACTTGGACATTAATTATGAAACAGAGCACTTATGGGTCATCGCAAATGACTTGATACTATTTTGGAGCATCGCATTCTCTGTTTTCAGGTGGTTAATATCTGATTTCAGTATCAATTCATTTGCGACGAGCCATAGTGTCAGAAATTTTTCGAATACGGAGTGCAAAGCTTGCTTTGCACCTGTCCGGAATTCCCGCAAAGCAAGCTTTGCTTGCACCGCGAAATTTATAATCAGATAAGAGGAGAGAACCATGAAAATAAGAATTCTTACCGCCAGCGATATAAAATCCGCATTACCCATGCCCAGAGCAATTGAAGCCATGAGACTGGCCTTTGGCCAGCTTTCCGCAGGACTGGCCACGATGCCGCTTCGGGGACGACTCCCCACTGATAAAGGCATTACGCTTTTAATGTCCGCTTTTCTTCATGAGACACAGGACATGGGAGTTAAGATTGTCTCAATTTACCCGGATAATCCGAATATGGGCCTGCCCACAGTCAGCGGGACCCTTTTGGTGATTGACCCGCAGACCGGCATGCCCAAAGCATTCATGGAAGCAGACAGCCTGACCGCGCTTCGTACCGGAGCAGCCGGGGGACTGGCAGCCGAAATCCTCTCCCGAAAAGACTCGGAGACTGCGGCTCTTTTCGGGACAGGCATTCAGGGCAAAGCCCAGTTACAGGCAGTGATGGCGGTTCGTTCCATTACCCGGGTTCACCTTTTTGATCCTTCAGAATCTTCAGCCCGCAGGCTTTCAGACGAAATTGCCGCCTGGAAAGAATCTGTATCAGTAAATCTGGCGTCAACGCCCCGGGAAGCTGTTCGAGACGCGGATATCGTTATCACTGCTACTACATCTCCGACGCCTGTCTTTAACGGAAACGATCTCAGGCCAGGCGCGCATGTAACAGCCGTAGGATCGTTTTCGCCTGACATCCGGGAAGTAGATGATACTACAGTTCAGCGGGCCACCATTGTGGTCGATTCCCGTGAAGCCTGTCTGGCTGAAGCCGGAGATATTATCATCCCGGGCGTTCAGATTGACGCTGAGTTGGGAGAAATTGTCAACAGGACAAAACCGGGGCGGCAGTCTGATGATGAAATCACATTTTTCAAAACCGTGGGGGTTGCAGTGCAGGACGCTGTCTCGGCTGCTGCGGTCCTGGCTGAAGCAGAAGAAAACGATCGGGGAACAGTTATAAATTTGTGATTGTTACAGACGACCGGTTCGGATCTGCTGGTCATGAATCCCGGAATTTTTATAAGGTTCAAAAGATGAGCGATATGAATAAAATACTTGTGGTTGATGATTCCATGTCGGTCGCAGCATCTATCAGGCATATCCTTGAAAATGAATATCTGGTAAAGACGGCGCCCAGCGGAGAAGATGCTTTGGAAATCATTAGGACATTCAGACCGGATATTATTCTCCTGGATGTCACGATGCCGGGAATTGATGGCTATGAGGTCTGCCGGAGAGTCAGAGCGGATGGCTCTTTCGGTTTCATCAAGATCATTATGATTTCCGTCAGGATGATGCTTGAAGAACGTCTCAAGGGCTACGAGGCAGGTGCTGATGATTATCTTGGCAAACCGTTTGAGAAAGATGAACTTCTGGCAAAGGTCCGGGTCTTTATGCGGCTGAAATCTGTGGAAGACCAGCTTCAGGAACTGAATAATACACTTAACGAGCAGGTCAGTCTGCGTACAGAACAACTGATTGAGGCGGAAAAGATGGCGGCAATCGGACGATGCGCTGCCGGGATTGTCCATAACCTCAGCAATCCCCTTCAGGCGATAATGGGAATTGCCCAACTCCTTGCCAGGAGAAACCCGGAAGACCGCCAAATCATGTCGATCAGGAAAGCTGCCGCCCAGATGAAGAAAATCATCAGTACGATCCTGAACACCAGTTGCAGGGAAAGTAAAGCAGAGCACATGGCTATTGACCTGAATCAGGTTCTGACAGACCAGATTGAACTGCTCAAAGCAAACCCGTTCTTCAAGTATAAAATACAGATGAAAACGGATTTGAAACCGCTGCCCCCGTATCTCGGGACTTATCACCATTTCAGCCAGAGTATCGGGAATCTGATCAAAAACGCTGTGGAAGCCATGCATGAAAGTAAAAAAAGAGTGCTTTCTGTCTCCAGTTCTATGGAAAACAAAGCAATTATGATAAGGATCGCGGATACCGGTCCCGGAATACCTGAACAGATAAAGATAAAAATTTTCAACCCCTTCTTCACGACCAAACCGCTTACAGCCAGTGATGACCGTCCTACTGGTACAGGTCTGGGACTGGCTTCTGCTAAAGAAATGATAGAATCTTATAACGGAGATATCCTGGTTGAGTCCCGGATCGGTGAAGGAACGATTTTTACAGTTCGTTTGCCAATGACCGGAGAAAATCGATGCAAAGTCTTGGCGCAGGATCAATCCGACAAACATTATGCCTGTTAAGCATAAGAAAAGGAGTGCAAAAAGATAGCGAAGCGCTTTTTAGGCATTCTTCATAAAAGATAAAAGCTGAAAAGTATTTTTCAAATTGTTTTGTTTAAAACGATTTGAAAAATCGTTCTGCATTAAAGTGTAAACTGACAAATGAAGGATGTCGGTTTTTAGCGCAAAATGCGGAAAACCGTTTCGCTATCTTTTTTGTGCGCCGATTTTTATCCAAGGAAGAAAAACGGGGTGTGTCCCACCTCCACCTGTAATTCCGGGCCGAACTGAAAAAACGGGATGTTTTCCTGTTCCGACCCGGTCGCGGTCAGAAGTGCCTGTGAGGCCGATTCTGTAATATAACTATCCGAAATTAT
>JAUCGG010000005.1 GCA_030378015.1 Desulfococcaceae bacterium HSG8 | reverse complement strand
AGAGGGGTGACGAATTTCCAAGTTGTTGTACTAGCCCGGACGGATAAATTCAAAGATACCGCGCAAAGGTAATCAAGGTTTGAATTATCAGCAGATCGGAAACGCTTCAGACGGATTGGCAAATCAGCCGGAAATGCCCGGGATTTGCCAATCCCGGACGAGCGGGAACAAAAATTTCCGCTCTTTCATATCTGATTGATTGCTATTGATATAAATTTTCAGCTTTACAAGGAGATAAAAAACGATCAATGTCGGAAAATCCTTTTGAGAATCCCCTGATCGTCCAAAGTGACCGGACGATACTTCTGGATGTCCATTCCCCGCACGCGGATGCGGCTCGGGAGCAGTTGGCTCGTTTCTCAGAACTTGTCAAAAGCCCTGAGCATGTTCACACCTACCGCCTGACCCCGCTTTCTGTCTGGAATGCCTGTGCTGCCGGCATGGCCGCAGATGAAATGGCAGACGCTCTCACAAACTTTGCCAAATATCCCCCGCCTGAATTTATCCTGTCGGATATTCGGGATCTGGCAGACCGCTACGGGTGTGTGATCCTGGAGCAGGATGGCAATTCGCTGAAGCTTTCAGTAAGGGACCTGCCGACTGCCGAACTGCTTTCACGGGACAAAAATGTATCTCCCTGGCTTGAAAAACGGACGGAACCTCTCAGCTTCAGAATCTCCCCGGCTCACCGGGGAGTGTTAAAGCAGGCATTGGTGGAGGCCGGCTATCCCGCAGATGACCGCGCCGGTTTTACGGACGGCGAGGCTATTTCCATCAGCCTGGCCAGGACCGCCCGGTCAGGTGGTGATGCCTTTTCTGTCAGGGACTACCAGCAGGATGCCCTTGAAGCTTTTTATCAGTCCGGCAGTAATCTCGGCGGAAGCGGCGTGATCTGTCTTCCATGCGGAGCAGGCAAGACCATTGTCGGAATCAGCGCCATCGCAAGGCTGAAGCAGACCGCCCTGATTCTGACCACGAACCTTACCTCTGTAAAACAATGGCACCGGGAACTTTTGGATAAAACCGATATCAGCGATGAAATGATCGCAGAATATACCGGGGAGCATAAGAATATCGGGCCCATCACCCTGTCCACATATCAGATACTGACATGGCGTCACAACAGGGATTCGGATTTCCCCCATTTCAGCCTGTTCCATGCCCGATCCTGGGGACTGATCATCTATGACGAAGTTCATCTCCTCCCGGCCCCGGTCTTTCGCATTACCGCAGAACTCCAGGCTCGGCGGCGTCTGGGGATGACAGCTACCCTGATCCGGGAGGACGGTCGGGAGGAAGATGTCTTTGCCCTGATCGGTCCCAAACGCTATGATGTGCCCTGGCGGGTTTTGGAAGCCGGGGGCTGGATTGCAGACGCTGTATGTACGGAGATCCGTGTTCCCATGTCCGAATCACTCCGAATGGAATATGCCCTGGCTCCCCGGCGGAGCCAGTTCAGGATTGCCGCGGAGAACCTCGGAAAGCTTGAAACAGCGCGTGAGATCGTGGCCGCTCATCCGGATGCACGGGTCCTGATCATCGGTGAATATCTCAGCCAGCTTAACAGTATTGCCAAAGCATTGAGCTATCCCCTGATCAATGGTAAAACCCCGCCTAAAAAACGTGAAGAGCTTTACGGTCAGTTCCGGGATGGACAGATCAGACACCTCATCCTGTCCCGGGTAGGCAATTTTGCCCTGGATCTGCCGGACGCGGATGTACTCATCCAAGTCTCAGGGATATTCGGTTCCCGCCAGGAAGAGGCTCAACGCCTGGGACGGATTCTGCGGCCCAAAAAAGACGGGCATCAGGCCCGGTTTTACACCCTGGTTTCCCAACATACACGGGAGGAGGAATATGCCCGGAACCGCCAATTGTTTTTAACAGAACAGGGATACTCTTATGAACTTAATTTTTCATAAATTCATAAGGGATTTCCTCAAAAATAAGGCGATTTCCAATAAAAAACATACCGGATTGAAGTTTGCAGTTCCGCGTTCAGGCGGCATGACACCGCCTGAACGCGGAACTACAAACTGTACTTGGTATATTCTTTTCTGGAAATCACCTAAAACACCCGAAAATGCAGGGTGGGTGGCCATCTGCTCCGACTTTCATGTTTCGTTGTGACCGTCAGATCATGAAGGTTTATATGAAAGCCAGCGGACAACAGAGTGCCAAACGGGCGTATTTATAAGTTGGGGGAGTAACTTTCAGTCCCGGAGGGACTTCTGAAAACAGCCCGGCAATTCATTGCCGGGTGAGGTCCCCCGGATTATCAGGTCCCGTAGGACGACTGAAAGCTTTTCAGTCGTCCCTCCGGGACTGAAAAACGGGGACATCCGCCCCGGCAATAAATTGCCGGGCTGTTTTCAGTCGTCCCTCCGGGACTCCCCCAAGTTGTAAATGCGCCCGTATTTATAGTTGGGGGAGTAACTTTCAGTCCCGGAGGGACTTCTGAAAACAGCCCGGCAATTCATTGCCGGGTGAGGTCCCCCGGATTATCAGGTTCCGCAGGGACGACTGAAAGCTTTTCAGTCGTCCCTGCGGGACTGAAAAACGGGGACATCCGCCCCGGCAATAAATTGCCGGGCTATTTTCAGTCGTCCCTACGGGACTGCTCCCCCAAGTTGTAAATGCGCCCGTGCAAACTTATAGTTTGGCATTGCTACGGGCTTTCATATAAAAACCGGAATCCACTGTCAGACAGAAAGTTTTTCGATCTACTACACCACTTTTTAAGTTCGCCCCCTTTTTAAAGGGGGGAGAATTTACAAGTTGATGTACTACTGATATTATTTAAGCATCTTTACACACTTTTTCTGACTACAGAACTTTTCAAATCGTTCGGAACGATTTGAAAAATCGTTCTACAGTAAACTGACAAGTGAAGGATGCCGTTATTTATTTGGAGAGCAAGATTTAATTTAAGGAGATAAAATGAGACATTCAGATAAACAGGCAAAATCATTAAACCTGATGATGAGCGCATATGTTGTGGATGATTTAAAAAGGATCGGCGCATACCTTTTAAATGCGCTGAAAGAGAGCCGGATCAAACCTGCCGGACTGGATATTCCGTCCAAAGCCGGGGGGCTGCCATCCAAAAAAGCAGACCGGGTGCAATGGATCCTTACCTGTCTCAGGGACAAGTCTTTCCTGAAATTTATCTATGAAAAAAAGATGACCGACCTGGAACAGGCCGCTATTCAGGAGGTGGTTCACGGGGACGGGACCATTCATCGGGACCGGTTCCGGGCAAAATACGGAGAGTTCCCTCGGCTCACCTGGTCAACCTATGATTACGGGTGGGGAAGAAACAAGGAGCCTTTTATATTTCCTCCCCTGGCATTGTTCATGGTATCACATGGTATGCCGCTGGACATGCTGAATAGGATAAAGTCATTTGTGCCCGAACCCGGGGAAGTCGAGGTTCTGTCCGTGGAGGAATTGCCCGAAACCGTCACAATACTTACCGGGTGGAAAAAATACGGGGAAGCGACGCTGGTGCAACATTCCACCGAACAGGCGGCCATAAATGATCTGATGATAATTTTGCAGCTCGCGGATATGGGAAAAATCAGTGTAAGTGCAAAAACCGGACGTCCCACGAAAACTGCCTGCAAAAACATCCGAAACGCTCTTTCCGGCGGGGATTTTTACCCGGATGATGCAGAAGCAAAAAGTGAATATGATATCCGGATGGGCGATGCCGGCATACGCCCTTTTGCCTGGACAATGCTCCTGCAGGCCGCAAATCTGGTCAAAATAAACGGTACAAAACTGGAACTCGGCCGCACCGGGCGGGCAGCCATGAAAAAGCCCGCTCTGGAAGTTCTTAAAACCCTGTGGGAACGATGGCTGAAAAACAAAAATTTTCATGAGATGAGCCGGATAGATATATTCAAGGGGCAGAAATCCCGGAAACGCCCTTTATACGTTGCCGCACCCAGTCGGGAGAATATTGCCGATGCCCTGTATGAAACGGAAGAAGGGGTCTGGATGAAAACAGGGGATTTCTTCGACTTCCTGATAGCCAAAGGCCATCGCTTTGATGTGGTGCGGGAATACTGGCATTTATATATCGGCGATCCCAATTACGGCAGTCTCGGATACAACCATGTGAAATGGGATCATGTGGATGCCCGGTTTGGCCGTGCCTTTCTCCTGGAATATGCGGCAACCCTTGGTCTCATTGATGTTGCCCTGATTCCGCCCTGGGGAGCTGTCAGCGACCATCTGGATCTCTGGGGCGCGGATGATTATTCCTGCCTGAGCCGATATGACGGATTGTATGCCCTGCGTCTCAATTCCCTGGGCGCATGGATTCTCGGTCAGAAGGATGAATACACACCGACATTTCATGATGAGGCATCATTGCGGGTCCTTCCCAATATGGACATCACCTCCCTGGCGTCCGGCTCATCCTCGGATGAACTTTTCTTAGATCGGTTCTGTATGCGAAAATCCGAAAGGGTCTGGCATCTCTCGCTTCCGAAGCTCCTTCAGGCTGTGGAGGAAGGAGTGGATATCAGCGGTATCATCACTTTTCTGAATGAGCGGAACAAAGGAGCGCTGCCCCAGCCGGTAGAAGCCTTTCTTGATGATACTGCCCGGCGTATCCGTATGGTGCAGGATATGGGCGACGCCCGCCTGATCAAATGCGCTGACAGCAGTATCGCCCAACTGATCGCCAATGACAGCGGCTTGAAAAAGCTCTGTTTCCTGGCCGGAAAAAATTATATTGTGGTTCCCAAAGACAAGGAAAAACAGTTCCGGAAAGGGCTGAGAAAGATCGGATATGTTCTGAATATCCAGGGCGGATGAGGACGATACCGGCTTTCGTCAGCCTTTATTTTCTCGCTATATTTTTAAATTTAAATGTATTTCATATTTCAGAATATCGCCCTTGCTTGGGAGCATTCCCCAAAAGTAGGTTGCATATCACATATGATAAATTCTGATTATAACGGATTTAGGGAGGGCACAACATCCTGAAATTATTAAACAGCAAAACGGCAGATCTGTCCGTTCCAGAACATTGCGGACCGGATGGCCTGCATATTTTTTCTTCGGAAGCTGCCGTTTCCGGGGAATGCCCGTCAGGCCTTGTAAAAACGGAAAGCCGCGGGCAGACTCCCGGAACCGGGGCATCCCCTAAATCCGTTATAATCAGGATAAATTCAATATGTTATTCGTTCCCAGGCTCCGCCTGGGAATGCATTCGGCAAGGCTCTGCAAAGTGCAAAAAACCGCTTCGCTCTATTTTTGCACTCCTTCCCGAAGCCTGTCGGGAAGTACTTGGCCATAAATTTTTCTGTACCTGACACGGAACAGGGGTTATACTATGGGAGTCGGGGGAAGGCAACATGGAACTGCTGAATTTTGAGGAGTTGAAACGTGACATGACAGTAGGATAAGTTTTTTTGTGAAAACTTTCGTGATTCGTCATAAAACATGTTTTATAAGAGGTGATAAATGATTATTGTACTGTTATGGCTGTTCATCCTTGCGATCCTTTACACTTATTTCGGCTACCCGGCTTTACTGACATTGCTGGCCCGTCTCCGCCCCGAACCGGAACCATTTCCCCGATTAATACCCTCTGTCACTTTGCTCGTTCCGGCTTACAACGAAGAAGCGGTTATTACCCAGAAGGTTGAGAACAGTCTGAATCTTGACTACCCGGATGAAAAATTCCAGGTTATAGTGATCAGCGACGGTTCTGACGACCGAACCGCGGATATCGTCCTCGGGTATGCTGATCAGGGGATAGAACTCAGTCACAGTGATGAACGCCTGGGAAAAATGGGAGCAATTCAGCGGGCAATTCCTCTGGTGCGGGGAGAGATTATCGTTTTTACGGATGCCACGAATTTTTTTGAACCAAATGCGATTCAGGAGCTTGTTTTGCCATTTGCCGACCCCTCGGTGGGTGTTGTCACCGGAGCAAAATCCATCATCCAGGGAGATGGCGCGATGGGGGCATCCGAAGGGTTTTACTGGAAGTATGAATCATTCATCCTGAGACAGGAAAACCGGCTGGGATGCTGTACTGCCGCTAGCGGGGACTCTATGGCGATCCGGCGCGAAATATATGATGCAGGGGACACCGACGTTTTTACCGAAGATTTCCATATGGCTATGCGAGTCATCAGAAGAGGATACCGGGTGATCCACGCACCGAAAGTACCGTCTTACGAGCGGGTTTCCATATCTGCAAAATACGAAAAGGAACGCCGTGCCAGAATTGTAGCAGGACGTTATCAGGCCATATTTATGGCTCACAAATTACTGCCCCCGGATCGCCCCCTGGTGGCCTGGCAGATAATTTCCCATAAATTTATGCGCCCTTTGGTTCCCCTGTTCATGATCGGCGCGCTTCTGAGCAACCTGCTGATCGCCGCGAAACCGGAGGCTCCGAAAATATATGAAATACTGTTATATTTCCAGTTCATTTTTTACGCGGCAGCATTAATCGGAAATTTTGTAAAAACCTCCGATGCTTTCGGCAAACTTCTTTATCTGCCGACATTCCTGGTAAACAGCAATATCGCCGCACTGATGGGCCTGTACCGGTTTCTGACGAAACAGCAGACTGTCTTGTGGAAGCGTGTGCCGAGACGGGAAGAAGATGCATTGAACCGTGAGAAATGACAGTATAATATTTTTCTGAGTTAAAGCGTGTTTCATTTGAGTTCGAGGTATATTTTTCACATGAATTCAGTGAACGAGACGGGTTATTCCTCTGATCTGATCGTCCTTTTTTGCGTACAACGGAGAGATATTCAGACGGCTTCTGAATATTTGTACTATAAGCAGGGCAGTTACGGAGAGGCAGAGCCGCTTTTTAAAGGGTGTGTCCCACCTCCCCATCAGTTGATCTTGCATAAATAAATAACTCAAGTTTCGTACCTATCTTATTAAACAAATACATAAGGTTATATCAAAAAGAGATTTGTCGAATTCAATTTTTATTCGCATTGTAACTACCTGATTTCAGGTTGCCAAAAAAACGAAAAAAACCAAATTTCCGATACCAATTATCTGCGAAAACCCTTGATATATAGCTATTCATAAGGGTGCGAAACTTTAGTAAATAAATAATAATGATGTTGACACAAACTGAATAATGACTTACTTTCGGAACAAAATTTCAGGGGATTCTCAGCCATGTCTCTGATACATATAGCCATACTTTGCAGCTTTGAAGCACAGGAACTGAGCTGTCTGTAATGACCGATCTTATACCGGGTGATCACATGTGAGGGGTATTATACAGATGAGAACGGAGAAAAGAGATACTTTATCACGAAAGCATACGGCATAGATTCCCGTCGCCATGTCTCGGAAGTGCTGATGCGGCAGTTTTGTTGCTGGTTGTCGGCGGATTACAGGCAGGTTGCATGGTTGCTCCCGGACGGCAGATACCTGGCACAACGCCAGCAGGTCAGCCGTTTGCATACGGGCCGCAATATTCTCGCATCTTCTCCCACGACCTCTTCGGACATACTGGTGGCTGTAGGCGGTGTGTTTCACAAAATTCTACGACATCTGGCTTTCCTCCCCGGACAGCCCTACCCTGCCGAGGCATTGCACCGGACCCGCCTGTATTTCATCAGTCACCCTGAAGAAAAATATAGGAATCCCGCGGTGTGGTCGCCTTATGTCATGGTGGGCGGGAATGAATAATGGCAGGAGTGCAAAAATAGAGCGAAGCGGTTTTTTGCATTTTTTGATGCGGCGCAAATAACCACTTAGGTACTTAGCTTTTAACAAAAAGATTGTCCGGAGTGCAAAGCTATGCTTTGTGTCCGGAACCGTAAATCCGGGCGGCTAACAAAGCAAAGCTTTGCACTCCGCATTGACAAACATTATGTTAAAAGCTCTACATACCGCTTATGGCATTTTATAATATAATAGGAAAGGAGGGGAACGATGACAGATGAGACAGTCAGACCCGGTCAGTGTATAATAAATTACAATGGTGAAGACACAACCCGTTTTTATGAAGCCATTCCTTCGGTTGTGCAGGAACTTGCGGGCACATGCAACACGGAGGACTGTTTTGATCATGTAAGTCCCGCGCCGATTCCTTCAAGGGAATCGGTCATTGATATCATCAGGCAGGTCAGACGTATTATCTTTCCCGGGTATTTTTCACGAACCCGGATCGCCCCGGTCAATTTGGAATACTGGCTGGGTCAGGAAATGACAGGACTTTTCGACAGCCTTGCCCAACAGATAACCCTGTCCATCCGGCATGAATGCCGGCGGTATGATCAGCCTTGCACACTGTGTACCGAACGCGGTCATGAACTGGCACTCCGCTTTATCCGGGAACTGCCCGAAGTGAGGGCAATACTTGGCACAGATGTCCGGGCCGCGCTCGAGGGAGACCCCGCGGCCGGCAGTTATGATGAAATCATTTTTTCCTATCCCGGGCTGTTTGCCGTCACTGTATATCGCATGGCGCACAGGCTGTACAAACTGGAGGTTCCCATCCTCCCCCGCATTATGACGGAATACGCGCACAGCCTTACGGGGATTGATATCCATCCGGGTGCGGAAATCGGGGAATACTTTTTCATTGACCACGGAACAGGTGTGGTGGTGGGCGAAACCACTGAAATCGGGAACCATGTCAGACTGTACCAGGGGGTGACACTGGGTGCGCTCTCTCTTCCCAGGGATGCCGGGACCAGTCTGAAAAACAGAAAGCGGCATCCCACTGTTGAGGACAGGGTGATCATTTATTCCAATGCAACCATCCTGGGAGGCGGCACAGTTATCGGAGCCGGAGCGGTCATCGGCGGAAATGTCTGGATAACCGAAAGTGTCCCCCGGGATACCAAAGTCGTGCTGAAGCGGCCTGAACTGGTCTATATTGGAAATCACCTTAAGTAGATCGGAAACTTCCGTTTAACAGTGGATTCCGGGTTAAAATAGGAAAACATCCGTTTTCCTATTTTCCCCGGAATGACGGGTATTCTCCAGGATAACATGCTGTCATTCCGGAAAAAATTAAAAAACGGATGTTTACCTTAAAATCCAGAAAAGGAGTCACTTATGCCTGAGATGGTGGTGAGATCGCTTAATATCGGTCTGCCTAAAAAAGAGATATTCAATAATAAGGAAATCACAACCGGCATCGCCAAAACCCCGGTCACGCATTCACTTCATCTCGGGAAATGCGGTTTCAGGGGTGACGGTGTTGCTGATCTGAAGCATCACGGAGGGCAGGACAAAGCGGTCTGCGCCTACAGTCAGGATTATTATTCTTACTGGGAAGAGGTTTTGGGAAGGAAGCTGCCTCCTGCCGCATTTGGCGAGAATCTGTCTGTGTCTGATCTGAGGGAGGATGATATCTGCATCGGTGACATTTTTCAGCTTGGAACAGCCCTTGTGCAGGTCAGTCAGCCGCGGCAGCCCTGCAAGACACTTGCCTCCCGATATGGCAGAAATGATTTTGTGAAGCTTGTGGTTGATTCAGGCTTTACCGGCTTATATTTCAGGGTTCTGGAAGAGGGGATGGCAGAAACAGGCGTCTCTCTGATTCCCAGGGAAAGAGATCCCCGTGAGGTGTCTGTCACTTTTGCGAATCAGATACTTCATAATGATCGCAGGAATTGCAAAGGTATTGAGACTGTTCTTGCAGTCCCCGCGCTTTCCGAGTCCTGGCGGCGCTCCTTTCAGGAACTGAGAAAAAAATGCAATTAGGATCATGAATTTTGTGAAACGTGAAACGTGATTTGTTCGGAGGATAAAAACCATGCACAAAGCGGAGATCATGAGAGCAGACTGGCCGGATATTTTGTATGTCTGGTCAGAAAGCGATGTTCGTGAATTTTGTCGCTCTGTTGAAGAATTTGATAAAATTGATCCGGAGGACTGGAATTGAAAATCCTTCTCACCTTCATCGGCGATAATGATTGCTATCCGAATGAAAACCCCGGGGCAATTCTTTCAATTCTTCTTCAGGAAAAATTTGATAAGGTCTGTCTGTTTTATAATCATGACAGATACTTAAAACCTGCTGATGCAATCATGCGTTATTGCGAAAAACATTTTCCCGGGCTGGAAGTCATCCGCAAAGGAGCTTTGGCCGATAATCCGACAGATTACAATACGGTTTATCCGGCAATGTACAAGGCAGTAAAAGAAGTCCTGAAGTCATACGGGAATGCGGAATATACGATTTCCTTAACTTCGGGGACACCCGCCATGCATGCGTGCTGGATTTTTCTCCGCCAGGGCCGCGTCATTGATGCAAGGCTGATCCAGGTTTCCAGGGAATCGGAGATTTCCGAAGTCACGTTTGAACTGGATGATTTCCCGAAAGTTCAGCAAGTTCCTGAGATAAAGGTCGAGATGACAAGGCTGGCCCGGGAAAACAAGAACCTGAAAAAGCAGTTGAAGCTCACGCATGATAACATCATCGGCGAATGTCCTGATATTCTGAAAGTCCGGGAACAGATTCAGCTTTTTGCAGATACAGATATCCCGATATTCATCCGGGGTGAGAGCGGAACGGGAAAAGAACTTGTGGCAGAGGCGATTCACTACAACAGTTCGAGAAAAAAGAAACGGCTGGTTCAGGTAAACTGCGGTGCGATTCCGCAGGAACTCTTTGAAAGCGAGTTCTTCGGACATAAAAAAGGTGCGTTTACGGGCGCGATCTCGGACAAGCCCGGTTATTTCAGACTGGCAGACCGCGGAACCGTTTTCTTGGACGAAATTGCCGATCTGCCAAAATCCATGCAGGTGAAGCTGTTGCGGGTACTGGAGAACGGAAGCTTTACGCGGGTAGGCGGCTTAAAAGAGGAAAAAACCGATGTCAGAATCATCTCCGCCACCAACGGAGACCTCCGCAAGATGGTCAGGGACGGATTGTTCCGGGATGACCTGTTTTACCGGTTGGTCCACACGGAAATCACACTCCCGCCATTGCGGAACAGGGGAAATGACAGCGTGTTGATCGCACAGCATATTGTGGAGCGGTTGAATAGAAAAAATGATAAAAAGAAATCCCTGGACAAATCCGCGGCAGACCTGATATTGAAATATCATTGGCCCGGAAATGTCCGGCAATTGAACAGCGCGCTTGAAATCGCTTATATATTTCCTGGTAATAAAATTCTCGCGGAGAACATGAATATCATTGAAATTGAGCCAGCTTCAAACCGCGTTGTGATCCCGGATGAAGGGGTGGATCTGAATAACGAGATATTGCCGAAATATTATGAAGCTGCGTTGGAAAAGACGGGTGGGAATGCAGGACAGGCCGCAAGACTGCTGGGGTTGGAGCCTCATACCTTCAGGGCGAGGTTGAAGAAGCTGAAAAGTGATTTTATAGTCCGCAAACATTGAGAAGGAGGGGCTTTTTCTGTCTGGCGAACAGCGGGGATTGAATAATCTGTTGTATGCCGTTCATTTGCCCTCGCCGAAAACATAGGGTGTTCCTAATCCGCTTCTGATCTGTTCTTTACCTGTCAGAATATCCTGGATAAACGGCATGGGAAGGTCGGGATTTTCTTCCGCAAGCTGACCGATTTTGGCCCAGTATTCTGTTTGTTCGTCAGCGATGCGCTTAAAAACTTCCCCCCTGATTCTGGCTTGCATTACCAGTTCATCCGATATATTTACACCTGTAGCCATAACGGGACTCCTTACTTTGTGGTTGTTTCAGATGTAACATAATCAGTAGATCGAAAACTTTCCGGTAACCCTTTGCGAACAGCGGATTCCGGGTTAAAATTAACATACTGTCATTCCGGGGAAAATCGGAAAACGGATGTTTTCCGATTTTAACCCGGAATCCACTGTTGCAGAAATTTTCAATCTACTGATAATACAAAGATTTAGAAATTGCAATATTTCCATCAGAAAATATCCCTGATTCTGAAAAAGGAAGCAATACAGACTGAAGTCGCTTGAAAGTAAAAATGGCTTTGATCTCCGTTTCGGCCATTTGTCTGAACCCGGATTTGCAGGATTAAACGCTCATGATCTGGGCGGTCACCCCGGTCATGAAAATGTATTTTACGGTAACATAGCGTAATCTTTCAGATTGCGCCTCACCGGATATGTTCTTTCCGGCGCAATCTGAAAGATTACGCTACATGTATTTTCACGGTAAAGGACAGACAGGATTTGCAGCATTTTATCCTGTAAATCCTTTAATCCTGTAAATCCTTTAATTCTGAAAATCGTGGTTCAGACAAATGGCCGAACGAAGATCAAAACCGTAAAAATATTGATGCCTGAAAGTAAAAATTTTTACCAAATTTCAGAAAGCTAAAAAATTAACTCTTAAATAAAAATTTGATATTAATCAGAATTCCCTGATATTAAGATAGCTGGCATTGATCTTGCTTTATGTGTTGGTGGCAGCCTTAAATTTTATTTCCACAGGGGAATTCTGAATTGAAAAATGTTCTGATCATTTCATTCGATTTAATCAGGCCGGGGGAACCGGAAAAGTCATTGTCAATAGCGTCCCTTCTGGCATTTCTCAAAAATGATGAAAGATACGGTTCTGATTTTTTCGTTCACCATTTGCCGCTTAATGTTTTTAAATTCGGTAACAGCATAAGTGAGATCGAATCATTTTTATCTGTTTTCAACATTGAAAAATTTGACGCTGTTGCCATATCCTGTTATGTCTGGTCTGAGCATCTGATAAATCCCCTGACAGCAAAGCTTCGAGAGACGGGGTTCAGGAACAGAATTATACTGGGCGGGCCCCAGATTTCATACTCGGATCATGTTGCTGAAGAATACCCGGATTGTCAGATATTCATAAGCGGATATGCTGAACAGGCGTTACTGGATGCTGTCCTGTATTCGGAAGCGATCAATACGCCTCTGGTTTTTAAGAACAATACCGATCTGAATGCTGTTCCGTCTGTTTATAAGACCGGAGAAATCCCCGTCACGCACGGGCAGAAGATGGTAAGATTTGAAACAAAGCGGGGCTGTCCTTATCGTTGCAGTTTTTGCGCTCACAGGGACCTGAACGGCAACAGGGTTCAGGCGTATCCCAAAGACAGGGTATATGAGGAACTTTCCCTGTTCAAAAGCAGATCAGTCCGGAAGATCAATGTTCTTGATCCGGTATTCAATGCGGGGCAGGATTATTTGGATATCCTGGAAGAAATCAGACGGATCGGGCTGACTTCGGAGGTCGCTCTGCAAACAAGATTCGAAGCCATAAAAGGGGAAAACGGCAAAGCGTTTCTGGACTTGTGCGCGGAGTTGAACGTCCGCTTGGAGTTCGGCGTTCAGACGATTATGGAAGATGAATACAAAGCCATAAGAAGACCGAATAATGTCAGGATGATAAAATCACTGATGAAAGAACTGAATGACAGGGATATTTCGTATGAAGTCAGCCTGATTTACGGCCTGCCGAATCAGACCTTTGATTCGTTCAGGCGCAGTGTTGATTTTCTAAAGAGCAACGGCTGTGGGAATCTTACCGCATATCCGCTGATGCTGCTTAAAAGGACTGAATTGTATGCGGAGAGGAAAAAATGGGGATTCAGAGAAAAGCGGATGGGGAAATTCGGTATTCCGGTTGTGGTGAGAAGTGATACGTTTGGTGAAGATGAGTGGTATAGGATGCGGAAATTGGCGGAAGGATTAAATCCTAATGCGAAAATATGAGGATGAACTTAAAATTTAATAATTAGGAAAAGATACGATGATTGAAGTGACGGAATATGATAAAGCAGAGAGAATGGAAATTGAACGAAAGATACAAAAAGCCAGCAAATGGATAGCAGAATCTGTTAACCAAGAATTTTACTTTAACCAGCGAGGGCTCATGTATCAAAGGTTAGGTAATGATGTTAACGCTCTGAATGATTTCAATAAGTGCGTTGAACTTCTCAATAAATCCGCCGAACCTATGCTGTGCTCGAAAATAAAACATTATCTGAACCGCGCAGACCACTATTTTTTTAATATGGAAAAATATGACGAAGCTATAAAAGATTATGCTGAATGTAGTAAAACACTTCGCTATGTAAGTTATTTATCATATCCGGCTATGTTTGGTGATTATATGGATATAGCAGACCATATTGAATTAATATGTGATTTCAGGCAAGCAATCAAACTTGATCCTGAGAATGCAGAGGCGTATATAAATCGCGGAATTATATATTTCAGAACTGAAATATATAGCAAAGCTATTAATGATTTTAATCAGGCTATCAAGTTTGATTCCTTATATAACGACGTTATCATTCCCCTGCTTTCAATTTGTTACCGTATGAATGCAAAAAATCTTTGTGAAAAGAAAAAATCCAGGGAAGCAGAAAAAAGTCACACTGAAGCCATCAGACTTGACCCCAAGAACCCTCAATTATATTCAGAACGGGCCTATTCTTACGATTTGAATTCTCAATTTGATAATGCCATTCGGGACTATACCGAAGCAATTAAGCTTGATCCTTCCAATCCCGAATTTTATCTTGGACTTGATGATATTTATCAATTAAAAGGGCTTAATGATGAAGCTGAAAAGAATTATATTAAAGTAAAGAAACTTAATCCTGAAGCTGTGTCTTTTCATATGATTCTTTTCCAAATTCATCTTAAAAAAGAAGATTATACAAAAGCATCACAGGATATTAAATCTTTTATTAAAAGCGGAAGACACTATATCACTACAGAGTCTTTATCGAATAGAGATAGAGATGGAGATGGAGAACCCTATGTCATTGATGAGTGTTTATCGTATATTGAAAGTCTATGCCGAGCCCAGGTGGATGAGGTGATAACTAATGGAAATAAATATAGGATTATTGAACTTTCTAAAAAAATACTCTATAATGTCAGTGTTGAGTTGTATCCTAAATCGTTTGAAATGTATCTGTGTCGCGGCATTTATTATATGGAACTGAATAACTACAAAGATGCGATTACAGATTTTAGCATATCTATTGAATTATATAAAGGTTTTATTTTTGGCATCTGTATTGAATCCATATATTTTCTTCGTGGCATTTGCAATGATAAAATTGGTAAAAGCGAAAAAGCAAATGAGGATTTTAATCAAGTTGCCGATGGTAACTTTTTTATGAATCCTTGTAATTTTAATATGGATTTTCGTGCAGTATATTTCTCACTGGCTAATTTTTCATCACTTTTTAATAAATTGGACTACAGCAACTTTCTAATATTTATTGCGAAAAATTTTTCAATTAAAAGGATGTTAGTATCAATTTCCAGTATGTTCAGCATTCATATATATCTTGAATTGTTCAGGCTATCCGGATTTTTGGATAAGCTAGATTGGAAAGAAATAAAATATCATAAGAGAGGACTTATGGTTTATGACGATTCTGGTAATTACTTTTTTCCTTCTTATAATAAGAGATTCGAGGATTTGCTTTCCCAAATATTTTTTAGCTATCCAAACCATGAAAAATCTTTAGAGTATTTATCAAACAGAGACGGAAAGGATTCTTTTTTCTTTTTTGTGAAATTGTCTCTTTTAAAACTTCTTTTACCAGTATTTAAGGATGCAGAGAAAAAATCTCCAATGCCAATAAAAGATAAGATTTCCTATGATTTTTCTTTTTTAAGTACTGTAAAGGAAAAAGATGTAGAGGAGAAATCTCCTGCTTCCCCAAGAGAAGATAAAATTTGCGAATGGGCAGTAAAAGGCCATAAACCCATATCTGAAAATCAACGAATAAATTTCATCCTTCTATATAATTACTTAGATGGCAAAGGGAAAGAACGAGAATTATCTTTGCTGGAAAAACAAAAGGAGCAGGAAAAAAGCGAACTAAAGACCAAAATCTTTCAGGCGGTCAGCCACACCATAAGCAACATCATGCTTGCGAACAAAGCCATCACTAAAAGGATCAAGAGCGGCACAAGTTCCATGAACGATGTCAACCGTCTTGAGCTTCTGAATGATCTGGTTCTCTCCACCATGAACGCTATCAAACTGGCTTTCAGCAACCAGGATATTGTTCTTTCACGGGCGCAGGATGAGTTATTTTGTGAGAAGATCAGTGACGGAATCAGCCTGCATGACCTGCTCTGGTTCTGCCTGAATATCAATCTCTATTATCTTGTGGTCGGCGAAGGTGAAGAAGCCTGGGCAACCATAAGAAATATATTTTTTTCTATTAACAGATACGATAAAAAGGATGTCAGAGAGAAACTGGCTGTGCTCAAGGAGATGCGGAAATCTCCCCATTTCTCAATTTCCGAGTTGTCAGAAGAGCAGATAGCCGGATTTGTAAATGTTTTTCGGAGCGACCAGTTTGAGCCGATTCACCGCTTTTTTGACATTGAAATTGAAGAACTCGGAAACCTTTATGTCAAAAAGAATTCCTATACCTTTTCTGTCCTGTTTATCATTCTTTTGGAACTGACAAAAAACATGATTCGCTACGGCACAATCGAGGACCGGACAGCCAGAAGGTTCATCGTAAAAAGTGAAACCGAGGGGGATTATATCGTTCTTACCTTGGCGAATGCCTGCCGGAAATCCAGACTGAATCTCAAAGAAAGCACACTGAAAGGGCTGGCTATGATTCAGGAATTTTCAAAGGTTGTAGGCAAATTCGAGCAGAGCGAAAAAGATATGGAAGATTCGGAACTCCTCGAATTTGCCGCAAGGCTGTTTATCAAAAGACCGGAGGGTCAGGAAACTGCTAAATAAGGAGGAAGTATGAAAAAAATATTATGGGTTGAAGATAACGCCGATTCGGCCCGCAACTGGGAACTTTTTCAAATAAATTTGTCTGATTCGGATCTGAAACATCTCTCTGATATGCAGACACGAGAAGATGATTTTGAGTTTGAAATAAAACCGTTTTTGGAAACGAAAAACATCTTCATCGAAGAGGGATTTTCAGGGGCTTGCAAGCGGATATTTGAAGAAAATTTTGATAGCATCGTCTTAGATGTTAAATTTTCTACAGAACCGGGGATTAGTACCGAAGAAAAACAAGCTGTTGAGGAAGCCAAAAATTTGTTTGTAAACGCCTTCCATCTGTCCGACGAACAGCGGTCTGAGATTGAAACGATATTCAGTGAAATACTGAGCAATCAGGAATATGGCGGACTGCTTCTGTTTTACGTGATATGTCTGCATTATGAAAAACAGAAAGGAATCTGGAATGTTTCTGACATAAAAACAAAAGTGTGCTTTCTTTCAGCACATTCGAAACGTCCCGGAGATCTCCTGGCAAAATATGATGTCCTGAAATGGAATCCTCAAATCGGCAATTATGTCAAAGAAGCGGAGCCTAACTTCTGGAACAAAAATGACGAAGGGCTGGCCAGAGTCAAAGCCTTTATCGAAAAAGACCCCTATCTTGATACCCTCGAGAAGTATCTCGGCGAAACAGAAAAGGAGCGTTTTGCAAGAGTGTTCCAGACTCAGGATGATGAAGCTCGGATTGGGGAAAACCTCCACAGTCTCAGAATTATACAGGAGAAAATGATAGAGAAACTTGCCAATGACGTAAGAGCATTTCACGGTATGGGAAACAAGCACCTGAAAGACGGCAAGATGAACGTAAGAGGGGCGCTGAGATGGCTGAATGATAATCCTGATTCGTTTTACATCAGGCAGGAAGATGTCAGGGACTGGGATGCTTTGTTTGGTGTTCTGAAGAATCAGTCTGATATTATTTCCAAACGGATCTATGATTTTTTGCATTACCGCTCGCAAAAAAGAGTTTCAGACTGGATCAATGATCAGGATATTAAAGAGTTAAAGGGTTTTGTCCTAAAAAATATTAATGCGCTCATTGATCGGAAAGATTTCTTTTCCCGAAACTTAATCCCCGAAGAAGATAAGAAAGACGAGTACAGAAAAATAAACTGGATTCTGAACAAAAAGTTCTACTACGTGAGCGACAGCGAATATAAAAGAATGAACCGCTTCCTCATTGACCGAGTGCTGTCCCAAGCCATCCGGAAGAGAGAAACGTATTTTGACGATGTGCATTACCATCTGGCTTTGAGTATTCATGCAATTGGAAGCGAGGCAGCACACGGGGCTGCGATTAAACAGCAGGAGGTTCTGTATTCCATGATTTATGCAATGAAGTGCGTTATTCTGAGATTTGGAGAACTTTGTGAACGCTCTTAATGCTTTGTCAAGTTCGATTTTATGAGTTGATATCTGATTTCAGAGCAGAGCATATGATATTCTCAACTCATAATTGTAATTGTCAATATTGACGAAGCAGTAGAGGGTGTTTGAAAATTTTGCCCCTACGGAAAAAAGATGTTTAACTGCTATGTTTCAAACACCTTCTAACTGGAAGGAACTACAATGAGCCAAGACAAAAAATTCATTGATCAGATAAAAAGTGATATTGAGCCTGGGAATGCGGGGCTGTATTCAAAACGCGCTGCTTTTTACTCATTTAATCTGGATGATGACAACGCTGTAAAAAATTTTACCAAAGCCATTGAACTTGAGCCTGAATACGCTAAAGATTATTTGGAAATTATGGCAATAGACTGTGTCGTAAATTTCATATTAAAAACAGAAGCCTTTCTTGGTCTGAAAAAATTGAATTTCTATAATGATAATAGAGATTACTTGAAGCTGGCAGCTTTCCTGAATGAACTTTGTTTCAGCGAAGATAATATTCCGGTAGATATAAAAGAATTTATTTTTCGCATATTTTCGAATTACCCTGACTTTAAAGATTCCTTATCGGAAGTTTTAGAAAGAGATGGCGAAAAATTATTTCTTATTCGATCAAAATTAAGCATATTGGCTGATATTTTCTGTCAGTTTAATAAGGAAATTTCAAAAAAAGAAAAAACGGAAGAACTATTTTATCAACAAGCTGAATTTGCTTTTTCATATTTTGTCATTGATAAATATCTCCAACAGAAACACATTGAACTAATTGAGAAAAAAGAAGAAAATAAAGCTCAGATAAGACTTGATGAAAGAAACAAAGTCATTCAAGATTTTTCCCATCACATTAAAAACTTAATCAGTACGATCATTGATCCCCTTGAGAATTTAAAACTGGAGAATGATATCAAGCCCAGGGTAATTGAAAACGCTTTAAAGGGCGCAAATCTGATTCGGGAAGTTGTAAACACCATGAGTCTTTCATTTAAAGGCACTATTGACGATTTTTATTATGACGCTAAATATAATACCAGAAAGAACAGTTTAGATTTGCGGGCTATTCTCATTGAATCTCTGAAATATTCCGCTGGCAACATGTTTGACGGCAAATATTTTAATAATTCTATGATAGAATATTTCCCTACAAAGGAAATATATCTCGAAGCCAAAGCAGAATGGACAAAGGTTTCTCAGCTTGGATATTCAGACATTCAGTCATTTTTGCAAAAATATTTTTTTGAAACCGATATCACTTTTGGCAATGCGGGAAATTTTGTCATTGGAAATGAAAAAGGTTCGGCAATTAAGTTACTTATTATGTTTCAGGAAATCATTTTAAATGCTTTCAAAAATGGCGCTTTTGTGGATAAAAAAGAACGCTTTTTAGGTATTCGTTTTGCCGAAAATAGAGACCAAATATTTATTAAAATAGAAAATTCCTGTGAAACGCGAACTATTACAGTAATGCCTGCAGAACTGGGCAAGATAGAAATAAAAGTGGTAACAAAGGGTATCGGCCATGTGATTATTAATAATTTTGCCAGCCTGTTGAATACAAAGCCGATTATAAAAGTAGAAGAAGGCAGCTATTCTGTCGAAATAAGATTCGCCGATTTTTGGAAGGAGCAAAATAAATGAAAATTTTGTATGTAGAAGATGAGTTGTCCAAAAATATTTCGCGCATTCCTAAATTATTTCAAAAATATATGGGAAAGGAAATAATCAGGCGGTTGAAAGAATTAGAAGAAGATGAAAGCGGTTACGGGGCTACTCCTGATGAAATCAAAGATATCGTTGAGGAAACAAATCTTATAGAAGTTGAATACCGCTTTCCGGATGCCTTGCGCAAAGTTGTCCATGATCACGAAAAATACACCCTGTTCATCATTGACCGGAATCTGACCAAAGGCAGATATGAACATGAAGAGGTGAGAAAGATTGACAGCGCTTACACCGATGAGAAATATGAGAAGTTCAGCAAATCCAACCGTGAAGGCGACTATCTCCTGAATTATCTGATACTGGTTCACAAAGCAGATGTGGAGAAGAAATTCTTTTTTCTGACCGCCTATTCTGCAAAAGACGAACTCCGTGATTCCGAGAATATTGAGAATTTCATCCTGATGGATCAGTTCACGGAAAAAAATTTCATTGAAAAAGGGAAAGAGGAGGATTTTGAGAGGCTAAAAGGGATTGTTGATAATAATGAGGTGATAAACCTGATCCATGAAAACAGGGATTGTCTGAATATTCTGAACAAAAATATCGGTGAGAAAGCTGCCAAAAGATTTCTTCATGTCCTATACAGGAAGGATTCAGATAATCCGGCAGATATTGCTGGAAATTTAGGAAATCTGAGAAATATTTTAGCAAACATTTCAGCAGAGGCAGGGATTCGTTTTAACGCCCCTGAATCATGTCGGAGGGGAGATGAGCTTATAACGAGAAACTTTTTCTGGTGGCTGACTCATGATGAGGCAACCAAAGAAAAAATCTATAAATTTGATACAAACAGCCTGCTACAGAATTTCTTTTACAGCGTTTACCAAATTGGCAGTGATTTCGGAACCCCGCACGAAGAACTCAGCAAAGACAAGCCATCCGGCTATCAACCAACTTCTGATACAGTCAACTCGCTTATATATGCCCTGAAAGATGTCATTTCGTGGTTCGGAAAAATTTGCAGCAGATACCCGAAGGCCGCCGAGAAATAGGCACGCTGAAATCAATCTCCCGGCTAAAAACGCACTGTATAATAACTGGCTTTAGCCTGCTTCCACTTTCACAGTCCCGACATTGATGTCGGGGCTGAAGACCGGAGACCAGACAATGCAAATCAGGATAAAAAATTTCGGTCCGATAAAATCATTAGACCTTGATCTGAATAAAAAATTCACGCTTATCTTCGGAAAGAACAACATCGGAAAATCCTACGCGACTTCTGCTGCATATCTGATTTTGAAGAACCTTCTGAAAATCGGATATGAAAATCTTGATGCCAGTCTCACGGAATTCGGGGAGAGCCTCCGGGAATCTTTTTATGCCACGTATGAAGACCTCGGAAATCTGAGAAGCAGGTTTTCCGAAAAGGGAATGAAACTTTTCCTATGCACAGATCCCTTTGAAATTGCCATAGAATCCCACGGAAAAAATCTTTTGCTCCATAAGAATTCCGTACCAGCCAATAAAACAACAACACATCCGGATATCAGGCATATTCATTACCTGCCTGCCTCGCGGTCAGGGCTTTATCAGGCATTAAGCGCGTTCTCCCAAATTTTTGCCGAACTCTCAAGAAGCAGGGGGATTCTGAAAAAGAAGATTGATATACCCAGCATCCCGGAGCCTGTCAGTGATTATTTCCTAGGACTGTCTGCCATCAGGACGCGAGCGCCGGGCACCGACAATGAAATCCTGTGCATTGTGAGAGAAACGGAAAAAAACATATTAAAAGGCGAGGTTCTGTTCGATGAAGAAACAAAGCGAATGGTTTTCCTGCCCCGGCAAACCGGTCTGCGTCTGGACATGTCTCTGACCTCATCAATGGTTTCCGAGCTTTCCCCGGTGATCTCCTACCTGAAATATCTTGTAGCGTTTGCGGACGGGATATCCCTTATATTTATTGAAGAACCCGAATCCCATCTGCATCCCGAAGCCCAAATCCGACTGATGGAAATATTTGCCAAACTGGTCACCGCAAATGTCAGAATCGTGCTGACCTCTCACAGCAGCCATATGTTCAACAAAATGAATAATCTGATATTGGACAAAAAGATTGATCCCGACACCACTGGCACGGTTGTTTTCAAAGAGACGGATGAGGGCGGGGTCGGAACATATATTTCCACAGACGAACTCGGGGCCGATGATGAAAATTTTCTTGAGGTTACAGAAAAGCTCTTCAGCGAAAAACTTGAACTGATAGAAAAACTCAATAGCGGCGGGATAAAGGAATGAGCGATGCTTGACGAGATATTGCAGGATACGGAACTGTTTGCTTTATGCAGAGGAGAATGTTTTGAAAACGATATCTGCATAGAATTTGACGAACTGCTGGCAGAAGACAGGTTTCTGATCCTGAAAACTGACGCATACTACAGTTCGTCAAGAATGCACAACCCGCCCCCGTCTTTGGACTGTCTGATTGTTGTTGAATGCGAAACAACTCCTTGCTATGATTTCTATCTCATTGAAATGAAAGATATCAGTTCTCCGAGCGGATTTGAAATTGAGAACATCAGACAGAAGTTTGCCACGGTCATTGAAGATTTTCTGAAAAACAGATTCGGGCATATATTTTCAAATCCCACGTATTGCCTGAATAAATTCAGGCTTTATTTCGTCTCTGACGCCTGCCGCATAAAGAAAAAATTTCGGGGCATCACTCAGGAAGCTTACAGAAAAAAGATACTCGGCACAAAATATGAAGCGTTTCTTTCTCTGAAGCCCTTTGAATTCAGAGGTAAAAAAGCATTGATTGATCCGAGGTTGCCAAATCCCATGGTTGAAGTATGCTGAGTTTCAAACGCCAGTGCCGGGAGATCAATCTCCCGGCTGAAAGCTGAAGTACGCTAAAGCGCACTGTATAATAGCTGATATTGATGCAGGGGCTTTGATATCAGGGCTAATTCCAAAAAATTATAACTCATTATTTCTATTAAATAAAGGAGATCAGATGAAGCAGACAAAGTTAAATCTTTGCTGGGTTACGGCTGTTGCGATACTCTTTGCATTCAGCGGTATCGTGTATGCCCAGTGTTTTACACAGGAACAACTGGATGAAGCTGCGGCCGCAGAAAGGCGCAAATGGGACGTAAAAGAAGACGGTAAGATCGGCGTGGGGGAAGCGATCCACGCCTTGCAGGTGATTGCCGGAATTCAGGAAGACATATCTCATCCCGATGCAGAAATGGGCACCGTCAGCGTATCCGGAACAGGCAAGGGCATATACAAGGTTTATGATTCAACAGGAACCGGAGGTGTTCTGGAATCTGCCAAAACCAATGAAGCTGTTCCTCTGCCGCCCGGCGAATATATCGTATCCTTAAACAAATCTGTTCAGAACGCAGTTGTTCAGGCAGGAAAGAAAGAGATTCTGGAAGCCGGAATTGTGAGTATTGCCGGAATCGGAAATGACACATTTTATGTGTATGACGAAACAGGAACCGGAGATTATCTGACTTATGCAAAACTCAATGAGGAAATCGAATTATTTCCTGACACTTATACCTTGTCCTTAAATAAGTCCAGGCAGCACATCACTGTTGAAGCCGGCGAAAAAGCAGTGGCAACAGCCGGGGCCGTGAGTGTTGCCGGCATAAGAGCGGACACTTTTTATATTTACGAGGATGATCTGAGCGGCAATTATCTGGCTTATGCAAAGACGAATCAGGATATAGAAATACTTCCGGGAAGCTATATTATATCTATGAACGATACCAGAGAGCTGGCAGAAGTTGAATCCGGAGAAAAGACGGTACTGACAGCGGGAGTGGTAAGCGTATCCGGAAACGGGAAAGATGATTTCTATGTCTATGACGGCGCAGGAAACAGGCTGGATTATGCGGATACGAATCAAGAGATTGAACTTTTTTCAGGAACCTATACTGTTTCTGTAAACAGAACATCTCAGTCCGCAACCGTTGAAAGCGGTGAGAAAACTGTCCTGACAGCAGGGAGCATCAGCGTATCCGGAACAGATACCGATGATTTTTATGTCTATGACACCGAGGGGAAAAAACTGGATTCTGCTCATACCAACGGAGAAGTTGAGGTATTTCCCGGTAATTATAATGTTTTTTTAAATGATACAAAACAGACCGCAACCGTTCGAGCCGGAGAAAAAACAATGCTGACCGCCGGCCGACTCAGTGTTTTAAGCGCTGCTACAACTATCCCATCCACTTATTATGTCTATGATCTGAGCGGAAATAAATTGTGCTACGCCGCTGTTAATCGGGAAACTGAATTATTTCCGGGCAATTATACAGTCTATTTAAATGATACTGCACAGAATGCCACTGTTCAGGCTGGTGAAGAGACAGAATTGGTTGCAGGAATTATAAGCGTAACAAGCACATCAGCTAATACCAGTTTTTATGTCTATAATTCAGACGGCGATAAACTGGGCTATGCCTCTGTTAATAAAGAATTTGACCTATATCCCGGTAATTATATGGTATCATTGCGTACTGTTTATCAAAATGTAACTGTTCAGACCGGGGAAAAGACAGTTTTGAAGGCAGGAACTCTGAGCGTGTCTAGCATTTCAAAAACCGGAAATGCTACGTTTTATGTATATGACGCCGCATGGAATAAGTTGGGCTATACTTCAACCAATAAGGAAATTGAATTATTCCCGGGCACCTATACCGTAACTCTGAATGAGGGCGAGCAGACCGCAGTGATTCAGGCCGGCGAAGATACAGTATTACTTAAAAGTTGCTCGAAAATTTGTTTCTAAGCTGTAAATCATTGTCTGGCAAAGGTTCGGGAATCCTCGTTTATATAACAGCCGATATTAATTGGTTTTTTTTGCATAATGAATTTAATATGCTGTAAATATTAATATTTATTCCGAAGAAATATTGAAATATGATGATCCTTTGTTCGGAAATATGGAAATGCAGACAATCTGCGATTTGCAGAAATTTGCAATGTTATCAGATCATTAAAAAAATAATAAATCTGAATTGTTATAAAAACAAATTAAAACCGGCTCTTACAAGACGGCGAATCAGTAAACGCTTTCCAGACAAGGATTCCCGGATTAGGATTAAAATTTCGGGCAACATTTAAGGTATTAGCATCAGGAACATTGACTGTATCAGGAACGGGAACGAGTTATTATGATGTTTATGACTCGGACGGGAATAAGCTGCTTCACACTTCCGGCACAAAAGACATTGAACTGTTCCCGGGAATTTATACCGTTGTTTTCAATGATAATAACCTGTCAGCAACGATACAGGCCAACCAAAATGTGGTGGTTGATTTTTGATGAAAATAAAGCCGGGAATAAAATCTAACCTCAAGTTATTAAGAGCCGGAGGGGTCACGAACTTAAAAAGTGGTGTAGTACTATGGTTCAGCCTGCTTTTTAGATGATTGTGAATTAAAAAAAGAACCTCCCGAAGACATTCAAAATTTTATTTCCAAAATATTTCATCTCGACAGTCATAAGTTCTCTGAAGCCGCTGTTCTGAGTTCCCCTTTTTTAAAGGGGGATTCAGGGGGATTTCAGCAGGTCGGGGGAAATCCCCCCTTTAAAAAAGGGGGGAGTTTCCCGGTGAGTTATTTCAGCTATTTATGAGAACTTACGACTCACGAGATTTCATCAATACTACCCCAAATTTGACGGGAGCATCTCAGGCATATACGTTAAGATGTCATTCCGGGGGAAAATTAAAAGACGGATGTTTTTTTAATTTTAACCCGGAATCCGCTGCCTGCAACGGTTTACCGGAAACTTTTCGATCTGCTGAATATATATACACAGCCTACTACACCACTTTTTAAGTTCGTCCCCCCCTTTTTTAAAGGGGGCCGAGGGGATTTTATGTTACAAAAAAGGGTGTTGCGGCAGAAATCCCTCCCGGCCCCCCTTTAAAAAAGGGGGGAGGAACTTACAAGTTGATGTACTACTTTTATGGAATGCTCCCGAGTCACTTTGTTTGTAATTTACAATTTGTTGTTTTATTTCTTACAGTTGTAGATAATTTTTAAAAAAAGCAAAAAAAATATCTTGACATCCATAACGCAATGCGTCATATTACGTTCATAACGCAATGCGTCATACGACGCAAGTTTTTCGGATCACAACGATTACATAAGATTTCACAACGGCATTTTAAAGATGCCTTAAATTAAAAAGGAGGTTACACCATGACCGCAGAAACCACAAAAGAATCCCAGTTTTTTATCGTAAAAACAATCCGGCAGGCCAAAGACACCTGTACCCAGGCAGTTAAGGATTACAATGAAAAATATATCGGAGATGTTGTAAAGAAGGGGAAAGATTTCAGTGAGGGCGTTAAAAAGGATGCCCGGATGCTGGCAGAGCGCGTTGTTGAAAAAGGGAAAAAACTGAAGCCTGAAATCCCCGGGACCAAACTGGTGGAACGTGCTGTGGAAAAGGGAAAAAGTCTGATGCCCGACACAAAAGCTGTGGAGAAGAAGATTACCAGCGGTTTCAATGCTGTTGCAGAGAAGGTCAACCTGCCCAGCAGGAAAGATATTGAAAATCTGACCGCTGCTATGGATGCCCTGAACACCAAAGTGGATACCCTGAATAAAAAATACTCGATGTAAAACAGGAGCTTTCTTATGCGCAAGATAAAAAAATATGCAAATCGCAAGCTCTATGATACCTCGGAAAAAAAATACGTTTCACTGGATGAACTCTCAGATATGATCAAAGCAGGGGAAGAAGTGTCTATCGAGGACAACGAAACCGGTGAGGACATCACCTCATCGGTTGTCTCCCAGCTTCTGTCACGGGAAAAGAACGGGAGCGATGATACATCCGGGGTTCTGGTTGAATTGCTCCGAAAGGGCGGGGGAACTGTTATCAGCTACGCGAAAAAATATACCGCCCTGTGGCAGAACGCGCTGACCATGGCTGAGGATGAAGTGGATAAGCTGGTTAATCTGCTGATAAAAAATAAGGAGATTACCGAATCCGAAGGCAGCAGGCTGAAGAAGGAAATGATGGGGTATGCTGAAAATTTCAAAAAATGGATCAGCAACAAGATTGATCAGCGCGTCAATGAAGTGATGGGAAAAATGAACTTCGCTACAAAAGAGCAGGTGCTAGCGCTGACAGCCAAAATCGAAGAGCTGACAGATACCGTGGAGAAGCTTCAGCAGAAAGCAGCGGCGCGTGATTCTGAGCAGACAGAAACGGAAGGAAATTCTGAAAATCCGGGGGTCGCGGCCGGATAATAACCGCGATAATGCCATGTTAGTTCAGTGTTCATTCCCTCCTTTTTGAACCTTTACCCTCATTTCCTTTTCGCCTTTTCCGGCGAAAAGGGCAGTGAGGGTAAAGAACCCAATTCCCAAGCTTCAAAGCAAAGTGTGTTCTCAGTAAGGAATTTCCCGGAAAATAAAATACCCATCTGTTGCTCGCGGGGATTGACAAATCCCTTGCAGCGGGTTCGGATTTCTTCGACTGGCCATATTTTATCGTCATGCATTGGTCTTCTGCCTGTATGTTTTTTTTAAATCTGGTTTCCGAAATCTCTCAGAATTCTTCTTCAATATCCGTTATTGATTGCAAAAATTCTGTTCTTCTTGTTCCTCAAAAGCTCGCTTGGGATTGACAAATCCCAAGCATTCGAAGCGGATTTGCCAATCGTTCGACGGTTCGACTGAGCTCGCCGAAGTCTCACGCCGAAGCCGCCGGGAGCGGATCGGGGACTTCTATCTGCGGGCGCATTCCTAAAAAGTAGGAGTTCTCGTTCCCAGGCTCTGCCTCACTGCCATTAAGTTAAGGAATCAATTCCTCCCTTGAGGGTGTAACGTGTTGAAAAAACATCCCCCTGAATTCCCCTTCAAAGGGGGAGTTTCTCTTAACTTAATGGCAGTGAGGCTCTGCCTGGGAATGCCATTTGGGAGGCTCTGCCTCGTGTTTTAATGTAAAACCGGCCTGCTTTTTGGAAATATTCCTGCATATCTTATCTTTTTTAACCTATAGTTATGTGATTGATTGTAATGCATTTTTCAGATTGCGTCCAGGCTCCCCCGCGGGCGCCATCTGAAAAATGCGCTATTTCTGGCTTGTCCGGCAAGATTTTCTGATGACATGATGACGAAATTGTGATATGACATATTTCCATGTGTATCCGTCACCGTGCCCGGTGATAGGAAAAATAAGCCTAAATCCGGCATGGACAGACGCTGACGCCATTACCGGAAATAATCCGTGTTCATCCGTGTCCTGAAAACAGCGGGGTAATAAAGCTTTTAAATATGAATCCTAAAAATAAATTCTGGTGGTTTGCAGGGACTTCGATTGCTTTCACCTTCGTCATTATCGGCGCCATTGCGATTCTTTTCTGGAAGCAGCTTTCCCCGGAAGAGCAAAATATTGTAGCAGATGTGATCAAGTCGAACTTCGGGTACATCTTCACGGCTGTCTTTCTCATGCTGGCCGCCCTAGGGTTCGGCCTGGACGGCATTGTTCACAACTATATTATCCCGATGCATAAACTGGTTGAGGAAGCAACCCTGATCAATTCAGTCAATCCGTCCCACCGGATTAACTTCGAGGGGAGCAGGGACAGTATGCGCCTTGCTCAGATTATCAACGACGGAGCGGACAGTTACGAGGTATTGCAGAGAAATGTGGAACAGAAAATCCGGACCGCAAAAGCCGAAGCAGAGGAAGAGAAAAATATCCTGGCGTCGTTTATGGCTGAATTGCCCGATGGCGTTGTTATCTGCAATTCAGAGGGACAGATCCTCCTCTACAACAGGCAGGCCAAACAATACCTTGAATGCGGAATATCGGAGGCTGTGTGCGAGGATGAAACATCGTCAGAGATTGATAAAGCAGGTCAGTTTATCGGCTTGGGACGCTCCATATTCGGCGTGGTCGAAAAAAATCTTATTGTCCATGCCTTGGATGAAATAGCTGATAAACTGGAACGCGAAGAGGCACATGCAGCATCATACTTTGTTGTCGCAGGCATGGGGGACAGGTTCCTGCGGGCAGAAGCGGTTCCCGTTCTCAGCCAGAAAAAGCAGTTCACAGGATTTATCCTCATTCTCCACGATATCACCCGTCAGCTTGAGGCAGATAACCGGATCGGCTGTCTTATGGAGTCCTTCACAAGAGGGATACGCTCTTCCCTGGCAAGTATCCGGTCTGCTATTGAAGCGGTTCTGGAATACCCCGGCATGGACAGCGGCCAACTGAACGTATTCAGCAATATCATATACAATGAATCTGTAAATATGAGTAATTTCCTGGACAAAGCCGAAGGGGATTATTCCTGTGAGATTAAAACCCAGTGGCCTCTTGTCCAGATGTCTGACAGGGAACTGGCTGAAATGATCAGAAGGCGGGCTGAAGAAAAACTGGGTGTGAAGATAAAGATCGAATCATCATCTGATGAGGAAAATCGGATAAAAGCAGACAGCTATTCAATGGTTTCAGCTATGCTCTTTGTCATTGACAGACTGAAGGGCTTGGCCGGAACCGAAAAATTTACCTGCCTTTTTGAAAAAGAGGGACGTTTTTTGAATTTGGACCTGCTCTGGAAGGGCAGTCCTGTAAAAATTGAGACCCTTCGCGAATGGGATAACCAGCGGCTGACAGTTGAAAATGAGGGGATTTCCCTGACATTAAAAGAAGTTCTCGGACATCATGAGGCAGAGATATGGTCACATTCATGCAAGGCATCAGAAGGAAAATCCTATTTTCGCATTTTCAAACGATCTGATGAAAGCAGGGCATATCTCCGTCTCCTGCTACCGATTGTGGAAATTTCCGATCCGGACGGAATCAGGAACATTATGATCATGCCGGAAAGCCGGCCCGAATTTTACGATTTTGACCTGTTCGATCAGGCTGATCAAAGCTCTGAATTTGATAATCGTCCCCTGACCGAACTGGCTTATACGGTTTTTGATACAGAGACAACAGGACTTGACCCGAAGGGCGGAGATGAAATCATCTCTATAGGATGTGTCCGAATTGTAAACTGCCGTCTTTTGCGTGAAGAGTCTTTTGATCAACTGATTGACCCGCGGCGGTCTGTGCCTCCGGAATCTACTAAGATTCACGGGATACATCCAGAAATGCTGGAAGGCCAGCCTGTTATCGAAAAAATTCTTCCATTATTTCAAAAGTTTGCAGAAGATACCATTTTTGTCGGGCATAATGCGGCATTTGATATGCGGATGCTTCAGATGAAAGAGGAGGTTACGGGGATAAAATTCACCAATCCGGTAGTGGACACCCTGCTCCTTTCTGCGGTTGTCCATCCGACCCAGGAAGCTCACAGCATGGAGGCGATTGCAGCCCGTCTGGGCGTAAGCATCGTGGGCAGGCATACCGCACTGGGGGATGCCATTGTCACCGGGGAAATTTTTCTGAAGCTGATTCCGCTTCTGGCAAAGAAAGGGATACACACATTAAAAGAAGCCCGCTTTGCTTCTCAGAAGACTTATTATGCACGTCTTAAATATTAGTGTATTAGTGTAACTCGACAGTCATAAGTTCTCTGAAGCCGCTGTTCTGAGTCCCCCTTTTTTAAAGGTGGATTCAGGGGGATTTCAGTAGGTCGGGAAATCCCCCCCCGGCCCCCTTTAAAAAAGGGGGGAGTTTCCCGGTGAGTTATTTCAGCTATTTATGATAACTTACGACTCACGAGGTGTAAATAAAAATAACAAATTACAAATACCAAAATCAAAAGTTCGGCCAATTGGGATTTGGGATTTGGGATTTATTTGGGGAACTCCGAATAAATAATATACCCGGTTCGGGGAAATGGGTCATCTCTCCTGCCCGGTTCGGATTGACAAATCCGAACCCGCAGGGGGATTTGTCAATCCCCCGCGAGCAGGCGGGTATTTTATTTCTTGGGAAATCCCTTGGGATTTGAGATTTGGAAATTTACAATTTATTATCGAAAGGAGAAAACAAATGAAAAAAGTATTTTATTCTGTATTCCTCGCACTTTTCGTGATATCAGGTGCGGCGTCGGCAGACAACTCGGTGTTTTACGGAACATTTGATGTTACGTTGTCCAGTACCGTTTGCGATGATAAAAACATTACCATCATGATAGGCAAGGAAAGCAGTCCGGAATGCGGAGGCTGTTTGCAGATGATTATCCCGGAGTCCGGCTATGCTCACGAATTCACGTATGAAGATAACGAAGGAACCACCCATAAGGTCTCAATAAACATTGATGGCAAAGAAATTTCTTACCATGATGAATCATCGCCCACTGTTTTTGATGATATTCTTTTAAACTTTTCAGAGGATAACAAAAGCTTTGACATAGAATGGGGCGCTGTCAGTGTCACATCAGGAATCTGTGCCAACATAGGAGAAGGAGTAAGGCGCGGCGATAACGGCGGAGATACAGGATGGGTAAGCCTGGGGGGAAGCGTTATGAATGAAGAAGGGACTTCCCTGTGTGCAATGGTGCTGGCAAACGGTCAGTATATGTTTTCCTGTGAAGGCGGCGGGGAGTATGACTTGGAGGTTCCCCTGGATGATAAGGGGGAGATAACACTGTTCGCGTTTTGCGACGGTCTTGCGCCTTTCAGACAGGTCATGACAGAAGGAGAAGCAGGAACGGATATTGATATTAATATGGAATCTGCCTCACCGGACAGCAAAGAAATGACAATCACCTCGGAAACCGGCACAGCGGTTGTGAATCCCGGATGGGTGAAAATCAGCGGAGAGGTTTCTGATGAGAACGGGACTCCTCTTTGCGCTATGGTGCTGGCAAACGGCGAACATATGTTTTCATGTGCAGGGGACGGGAAATATGAACTGGAGGTTCCCCTGGATGGAAACGGGGAAATAACATTGTTCGGCTTCTGCGACGGACTTCAGCCTTATAAAGAAATTCTTGCGCCGTGACGGGAAGTTTTTTTACCGCATGGAGTGCAAAGCCTGCTTTGTGCGAAGTCTTGTTTCCGCCCGGCAGGCACACAAAGCAAGCTTTGCACTCCGGACAATCTTTTCAACAATGTAGCGTATTCTTTCAGAATGCGTCTGCTCCCCTCCGACGCAATCTGAAAGATTACGCTACAATCCGCTAGGTAGCGTATTCTCAGTAGATCGAAAACTTTCGCAAGCAGTGGATTCCGGGTTAAAATCGGAAAACATCCGTTTTCCGATTTTCCCCGGAATGACAGTATGTTAAATTGTATATCAGATTGTCATTCCGGGGAAAATTAAAAAACGGATGTTTTTTAATTTTAACCCGGAATCCACCGTTTACAGCGGTTTACCGGAAACTTTTCGATCTACTGATTCTTTCAGAATGCGCCTCCGAGTCTGCTTTCCTCCGGCGCAATCTGAAAGATTACGCTACAGTTCCAATTTCAAAGATTGTAAGGAAAAAGCAATGTCTGATACTGTTTCCGCCAAAAATGTTACATTACATGAACTGGAGGCCAGCTTTTCTCTTGAACTTGTGGAAGATAAAAACTTCTTCCCCGAATGGCGTACCTCATTGCCGCAAATCACAGATCAGGAGCAGCAGTTGTTGGATAAAGTCAGAGCAGGGTATATGAATCTCATCAGATATCCTCCGATGTTGGAAAACACGGTGCAGATGACGATAGTCGCCCCCCTGCTTTATCTGGCAGACTTTTATCTGCCCCCGTTTCATATACAATCCGAGGTCTCCGTCAGTGTGTCAGACATGGATGAGGATATCACGATTGAAGGCAGGATTGATTTTTTGCTCTTACATGATCACTTGCGGGTTGTCGTGATTGAATCAAAGCATGCCTCTTTTTCTGTTGAAGCAGGATTGGCCCGGTTACTCTCGTATATGCTGGCCAATCCGCATCCGGATCAGTTGAATATCGGACTGATCACAACCGGAGGAAGTTTTGCGTTTGTCAAACTGGTGGGAGGAGAGCAGCCTCAGTATGCCCTGTCACAAGTCTTCGAGCTTCGGAATCCGGGCAATGACCTGTACCACGTCCTTCGCATTTTGAAACATTTTCGGGATTTATTTTTAGAGAAATAAGAGACGGTTGAATGAGTTGATGTCGTGAGCATTCATGAATTCATGAAACGTCGTAACCACGAATCACACGAAAAAAATATTATTATCCGTGTGATTCGTGGTTTCAAGAAATTGTGAATGCTCCCGTTGATGCCCTTATTATAGCCGCAGAATTAAAAACTACCAAACCAGGGACTTCGCTATCCATCCTTTATCCCCGTCCGCGTGTTGGACATGAATCCAATTTCCTTTTCGTTTTAACACTTTGAAAACAACACCCTTGACGGCTCTGAACGCGACGGAAAATTTTTTGCCGGGTCCCGACCGGACATTGCAGTTCTCTTTTTTTACAATCACAGTTGGTGTCTTACCAACAAGGGATCTGTATATCCAGCCCCTGTCTCCTTCAAAATCAACGAAACGATACCATTTGCCGGATTTTTTCAGAATCTTGAGAGGATAATATTTTTCTACTTTCCACAGGATTTCGTATTTTGTCCCGGGACCGGAACGGATATTTGCTATAGAAGCTTTGACAGAAAGGCGATCTGCCCGGGCAATGCTGGCAGAAAGCATGAACAGTATTGTCAGGATGAATATATAAGGATAAAGTTTTATACTTCTTTTACTAAGCATTATCAGCATCCTTTCTGATTTTAATAAACTTTCCATGTCTCACATTTTCTGTGAGGTTGCTAACGCGGAGTTAAACAGTTCTCTGTTTTCTTCGATCAGGGCGCATTTACATTTGGGGGAGTCCCGGAGGGATGACTGAAAACAGCCCGGCAATTTATTGCCGGGGCGAATGTCCCCGTTTTTTCAGTCCGACTGAAAAACTTTTCAGTCGTCCCTACGGGACGTGATGATCCGGAATAATCACCCGGCAATGAATTGCCGGGCTGTTTTCAGTCGTCCCTACGGGACTGAAAATCACTCCCCTAACTTGTAAATACGCCCCTTCGATCATCCGCGTCAGTTCCCTGCCGAAGGCTTCCTCAAACGACAAGCTAGGCTGGAGCGAGCGGAGGGGTTGGCTTTATTCTTTAGGCGATTTCCAATAAAGAACATACCAGAGTTGAAGTTTGTAGTACAACACTTTTTAAGCTCGCCCCCTTTTTTAAAGGGCCTGGGGGGATTTTACGTTACTAAAAAAGGCTGTTGCGGCAGAAATCCCCCGGCCCCCTTTAAAAAAGGGGGGACGAATTTACAAAGTGGTGTAGTAGTTCCGCCTTCAGGCGGCATGAAGCCGCCTGAAGGCGGAACTACAAACTTCGATTGGTATATTACCTTAGCTATTTTCAGAGCCTCTTTTTTCAGATGTTCACTGATATAAATCAGTGACTTTTACGTCGCAACCGCCGGATCACCGGGTTATGCCCGTTTTTATCCAACCTGATTTACTCTGTATTCCGTATGAGTCCTGTCACACGCGGCATTGATCCCGAATACATTTTACTCGGTTACATCAGTGAATGTCAAGGTTGCAGTACCGAGAGTTGTCACAGTATCAATTGCAGCTTTGAGAACGGAATAATCAACATCCGCGGTGCTTTCATCAGGCAGAGACTCCGGTGTTTGTGACAAGGCATAAAGGGTTATTGTGTATTCATGGGTTCCGGCGCCCGGAGAACATGGTGACGTATAGGAGACAGCAACCCCGTCTTTATTGGCTCCCATAAACCAACTGCCATCATCTGCCTCACCGTGTGCCATACCGGTAACAGACGGATCAATGTCCCAGAGCAACAGGTATGAATTTACGGATGATGTGTCGTCAGGATGCGGATAGGAATGCATGATCACAGCTAATGAACCTGTTGAATCAGGCACATTTGACCATGATAACGGTATTGAATCTTCAACTCCGTTTACTTTGGTTTCGCATTTGTATGCATCTGAAATTTCCCCATCAGATATTGCTATGCTTGATAGAGTAAATTCATCATCTCCTTCCTCCCTTGCCGCACTTATCAGTTTTTCAGCGTTTTGTCCTGTCAGTTGCCAGGTCAGGCATCTCACACTGCCGCCCATCGGACAGACGTTTTCCGCATTCACGGTTATGACATTTCTGTCTGTGTTTTGCCGGATGATGTCAACTGCATCCTGATCGTGGGACATGCCGAAGACCGGCACATAAATGTTCCTGAAGGTCAGAACCGAGTTCAGGTTCACGCCGCAGGCCGATTCAAATCCCTCCCATTGTCCGGGCGCATTCTCAGAGTATTGCACGGGAACTTCGATGATTGCCGTATCTGTGAATGAAGTTTCCAGTTCATTCATCACCGATGTCCTGAAATCTGCATCGTCTGAATAATCATTTACCAGCAGAGTGTCTTTATCTGACCACATCACCATACCGTCGGAATGTGCCAGAACTTCCTCATCAGGTTCAAGAATGGCCACTTCAGTCGCGTTCAGCAATGTCTTTAGCTGCTGTCTGGCATCTGAATCTGCAAGGGTGTTGTCTTCCATGAATCTTGTGGTGGTGATGACTTTTCCGTCATAATTGTCCACTATGTTGCCGCCGTCTAACAGCAGTTCTGTCGTGTCTCTCTGAATTCCATATTTGTCGGCAAATGTCTTAAAACTGCCTTGCACCTCAACACTTTCCTGCTGAGTCATTGAGGCCCAGGTATATCGGAACTGAACAGGATCTGACGGATTCACAGTTGTAAAGTCTCTCATCCATATATCATAAACATCCGCTGTGATCAACACATCTTCGGGCAGTTCATTTTCATAGTAGGACTTTGTGTCCGCGTTTACGATTACGACCACATTATCGTGTCCGATGATTGCTTTTGCATAGCTGATCTGAAAATCAACTATCAACTGAAACGCGGACTCGTAATAAGTGTCGTCAACAGAAGGCGCGGACAGAACCAGAAGCATTCTGTCATCTGAAATTACATTCGACATTCGTAATCTTGATATTATCTGAAGTGTATATACAGCCTCCCCCACTCCGATCCTGCCATCCTCGTTCACATCAGCTTTTTCATAGGCTTCCTCATATACGCCTGCTGGTGAAGATCCGGAACAAATCTGAACGGCGAGAATTGTATCTTTCAGATCAACTGCCCCGTCATCGTTTATATCACCCACAAAGGCCTGAGCTGCTGATACCGAAAAAATAAAAGACAACGCAGCTATAAGGAAATATTTTTTTTTCATATTTCTGCTCCTTGTTTAATTTTAATCATCGAAGATGGGCGGCACCCTTCAGGGTGTCCGCTCCATCTTCAAAGTTATCCGGCTTGTCCGGATAACGATGAAGCTCACCTGCGGCCAAGCCGTCAGGTGAATCGCCTTGTTATGCCTTGATTTCACTATAAATTCAGACAAAGCCGCTGCTGAACTCAGGTTCAGCCTCCGACCTTTCAGGTTCGCTGACTGCCTGAAGACGCTCTTGTTGTCGGGCACAATAACGACCAAGTTCAGGGCGCAGATTTACTACAGAATTTAATTGAGCGTTGAGTAGCCGTCCCTGAAACGCCGGGTTATGCCGCCACAACTGCGGCGGGCGTCCTTTCCGTCCGGTGAAGCGTTTTGGGGTTATGGGGCAGCTATTTATGCGGCTCTTCCTTTGCCATTTTATCCATAATTTCAACGGTGATAACTGATACGCGGCACACCCGTTTCAACAGATTGATAACCGTTTCTTTGTAATCCGCAAATCTGTAAGTGTTGAATTTTTCAGCGATGGTTTTATCGCTCGGCTTTTTCTCTTTATGTTGGTCAAGTATCCAATGAAGGGCCGAGCGATTGCCGAGTTTGTAATCCCATGCCCGGGAAGGAATCCCGGTTACAGCGGTGTTTTCATCTAAGATGATTTTGCCCTTTTCAGGAATTGCCCGGAGTTTGGGTTTGGGATTCTCTTTTTCCGCTGTCTTATGGATTTTCAGTGCGTATGGTTTGACAGTTTCATAATTGATGTGCAGCTCGGTCAATTCCAGTCCCCATTTTACCCATTTGTCAAAATCATTGTAAAACGGCAGTCGGGGGAATTCCCGTTTTAGGTTAAGCTTATATTTCTGACAATATGCAGAATTATGAATCACGGCATAGGTGTAGTAAAAAATATCAAGTTTTGTGAGATTTATCTGATATTTTTTTTGAAATTTTTTCAATCCCCAGTCTGTGATATTATCAAGCCGATTTCCATATTGATCATAACGATAAAGCGGTAAATACCGGGTTGCTCTTGAACCGTATCCTGCGTCAACGGTTTTATTAACAGCATGAACAATAAAAGGAACTTGCCTGTGGGCTGTAATACAGATAAGTATATTTTTGTTTTCACTGTCAGGAAAAGCGTTTTCTTGCTGTCCCCGGATATCAATAGGAATGTAACCGTAATATAGGTATTTAGGGGTAAAAGGGCGATAAAAAGCCTTTCTGATTTCTGCATCGTTAAAAACCCCCTTTTTCTCTTTTCTCAATTTATCTCTTTTGAGCCGACTACTCCATTTTATAATATTTCTCGCATGAAGAAATTTATCGACTATGGGATTTGATTCATTCGGTATTTCCTTTATTTTATTTGCTTTTTTATATTCTGCCCATCTGTCAACCTCACTATTATACTCATGAATGAAAAATTTACATTTGTTCACAATGTTTTCTTGAGAAAAATCATAAACCCATTCATCTCTATTTGTGGAAACACCATTTGCTAAGAGGCTGAAAACAGAATTTTTATCTGTTTTTGAAGCCTTCGTTGATAATGGTATTAGCTGATCAAAATTTTGATCTCCCAAATTTATCCAATTATTTTGTTGATTAGGTATGATATGTTCAAATGTCAGGTTTGAAAACTTATTCTTTGCCAGAAAATTGAGTTTTGCTTTTGCGGTCTCCATATCAAGATGTGTATGAAATAATCGTGCTGGTTTGTTGTTAGCAAAGCTCTTAATCAAAAAAGTGATGGCGACACCCGTCATAATGCCAAAAACATTGGCTTTTGATTGTTTCGGATTTGAACGGACATCTCCCCCCAAATCAACAATATACACAAAATCAAACTCATTTTGAATGCATTTTCTAAAACCATCAAAACCTCGTGAATTAATAAATGATGAATTTGTAATAAATGCGATAACACCATCCTCATGCAGGCGATCAGTAGCCCAACGGAGAAAACGAGTATACATATCATAAACTTTTGTTTTTTGGGCTGTTGAATATTTCACATAAGTATTTTTTATCCGTTTATCAATCTCAGGATATTCCCGGTTTTTATTATTGTCATTCTCATTCATCTGATTTGCATTATAAGGCGGATTCCCGATAATCACGGAGATTTTCCGTTTATTCTGCTTTTTGATGCGCTTAAGGTTTTCCGCACTCAGGCCAAAGCCTTCAAAAGTGTATTGCTTTTGACTGTGCGAAAACCCCAGATTATCCAGCGTATCGACAAAAACAATATTTTCAAAAGGGCAGTATCTGCCGGTTTTTTGCTGATAGGTGAATTCAATATTCAAGTTCGCAATATAATAAGGCAAAATAGCGAGTTCGCACGCGTGTATTTCGTTCTTATATTTGTATTCAAGATATTGATTCGGAATATATTCGATGATGTCGGTGATAAAAGTTCCGGTACCGGTGGCGGGGTCAAGGATTTCCACGTTCTTATCAGCAAGCGTTTTGCCGAAATGTTTTTCAAGCAGACAGTCCGTGCTTTCAATCATAAACCGGACAATTTCGCCGGGAGTGTAAACAATGCCGAGCCTGTCCGCGCCTTTGGGGTTATAGGCCTTATAAAAATTTTCATAAATCACCTTTAAAAATTTCTGCTTTTCGTGATGATTGTCGATTCTGGCGGCTTCGGCCCTGATCGCTTTGTAATAACTGTCAATCCGTGCAAGCGTGTTGTATCGCACCCGGCCGGTGAAGAAGGTATTGACAACGGATTCAAGCTTTTTAGCGATATTGTTTTCACGGTGAAAATGGCTTGCTCCGAAAACCGTGTCAAATATTTCCGCTGTGAGGATATGCTGAATCAGCATCTCTTTTATGTCATTCTCCGTGATGTCGGGATTGATGCTGTCCTGGCAAAGTTCCTGAAATTCGGTATTCGCTTTTTTAAATTTCTTATTGGTGCGCCCCTGTTTGGCGATTATGGTGCGCAGCGCTTCGATAACGTCCGGTATATCTTCTTTGAATTTCTCAACAGCAAGATGAAACTCTTTTATTTCCGGGCGTACATAACAGACAAATTCGGTCAGAACAGCGTCAAGTTTGTCAGCATCTTTCATCAGACACCGCGTGATCCGGCTGCCCTGCCGTATCAGCACAATCTCTTCCGTGTTTTCAAAAAGAATATTGAATTGCGGGTACCCTAATTCTAATTTTTTATCTATTTCATCATCAAGACAGTCTTTGGCATCTTTGCTTTCCCAATGGCCCCAATCAAGGCTCAAAGCGTCTTTTACGGTTCCGTCCGGCCTTTTCTGCGAAGTTTTCAATGCGATTTCATCAACCAAAACCAGATTTTTAGTGCGGCAATATGTTTCCAAAAGATTGGCAAATGCGCGACGGACAGAGCTTTCGTTGCGTGTGCCGCCATATCTTTTATAGCGGTCAATTTCATTGTAATATTGATTTATAATTTGTTTTGACATGATTTGATATTTAATTTTTCATATCTGTGATGTAAGAAGTCCGTGAACAGAATTAAGCAATCGTCAAAGATCGGCGGTCTTTGTATCTTTGTTGCCGAATACGAGAACCGCCAGTTGATATACCAACTTTTCCATTTGTTCCGAGCGCTCGTTCATTTCCTCGGAAACAGAAGCTGTTTGCTCTGCATTGGCGGCATTTGAATGGGTTATTTTTTGCATATCATACATAGATTCGCTGATCATGGAACTTCCCTGAAATTGCTGAGTGGAAGAGACTGCGATCTTCCCGACCAATTCGCCTGCTTTCACACTGGTAGCCGACACTTTGGAAAAATCATCATCGGCTTTCTCCGCCAGTTCATATCCTTTACTGACTTTACCGATAGTGATTTCAATCAGAGTGTCGGTATCTTTGGCAGCTTTGGAAGAACGTAATGCAAGCTTCCTGACTTCGTCAGCCACTACCGCAAAACCGGCGCCGGATTCACCTGCCCGTGCCGCTTCGACAGCGGCATTCAAAGCCAGGAGGTTGGTTTGGAAGGCAATATCCGTTATGGTTTTGACAATGATTCGGCTTTTTTCAATAGCATTCCGGATGTCTTTCATACAAATCGCCATTTCGGTCACAGACTGGCTGGCCTGACCTGCAATTTGCCGGACATTCTTCATCAGAGAATCTGCCTGATCCGCACCTTCCGAATTCTGACGGGTCATAACAGCCATCTCTTTCTGTGAAGATACTATTTCTTCCAAACCAGCAGCCTGTTCCGAAGTATTTTCAGCCAAAGACTGATTGAAGCACGAAGTTTGTCCGGCCATGTGTCTGAATTGTTCGGTGTTTTCGGACAAATTATTGGCAACGACCAGGATGGGGCGGGTGACGGAGCGGGCTATCAGCATGTTTCCGAACAGTGAGACGACCAGAATCGCCGCCACAAGAACAGAAAGGAGTACGCCTGAATTTTTGCGGATTTCCAAGGCTTCATTGCGAAGCGCGGACATTTGCATTTTGTGTTTTTCGATCTCCGAGCGAAGCACGGATAACGATTTGTCAAAGGACTCTCTCCCGTCCCCGATCAACAGTATCATAGCATATTCTTTGGTAAAGCTGCGACTGTTTTCCATCGCTTCCTGGCTGATCCGAGAAAAATTTTCCCATTCTTTTCTGAAATTTTTTCCCCCATGCTGAGAAAAGGAGTCATTTATTTTTTCATATTCGTTCAGTTTTGAGAGCAGCTTGCTGTTAAAATGACTCAGGTCCTTCTCGGATTGTTCCATGTTCTCGATATCCGACTCTCCTATATGAATCATCAGCCTTAAAATAACTTCCCATACGTTTCTTTCGACTTCGTAAAGCTTCAGAGTGGGAAGAGCCTGGGTTTCAAATAAGGACAAAGACACATTTGCCACTCTGTTTGTAAAAAAAAAGCCGCTTCCCCCGACTACGAGTACACACAGTATGGTAATAAAAGCGTTGTTCAGCAATTTTGAACGAATCCCCATAATCAGCATCTCCCCGATAATAAAAAACAAAAATGTAAAGGAGCTGGTCGTTTTTACCTAGCTAATCAGTCAAAATGTTTCGTGATCTTCTGAAACCATCAATACTGAAAGAAATGGGCATGGTATCTTCGGAGGTGATTTCCAGAAAAGAATATACCAAGTTTGTAGTCCCGCCTTCAGGCGGTCATGCCGCCTGAAGGCGGAACTACAAACTTCAATCCGGTATGTTTTTTATTGGAAATCGCCTTACGTGATCTCAGGTTACTTGGCATTAGGCGTGTAAATTTTCTTGCCTAACAATTTGTAGTCCCCGATGAATTTCTGAACATTCTCCGATACAATCCAATCCATGAATTTGAGGGCAAGGTCATTACGAATTTTGTCGCAACTGTCCGGATTTACGGCAATCACACTGTACTGGTTTAAAAGAATATCATCGCCTTCTGTCAGGATGACAAGGGGAGGTTTGCCCTTTTGCCGGGATTCGTATCTGATATAGGTACCGCGATCCGTCAGAGTATAGCCCTTACGTTCCGCTGCAATTCCGATGACAATGATCATCCCTCTGCCCGTGCGGGCGTACCAGGTTCCATCTTCCGGCAAAGCTATTCCGGCTGCTTTCCAAAGAAAAATTTCCTTTTTGTTTGTCCCGGAATTATCTCCCCGGCTTACAAATATCTGTTTTTCACCGGCTATTGCTTTCATCGCCTCGGTTACGGAAAGCCCTTTCACTTTGGCGGGATCACTTTCAGGACCGATTATGACAAAGTCATTATACATTACTTAAATGTTGCCCGAAATTTTAATCCTAATCTGTAAACCCTTGTCTGGCAGGCGTTTACCGATTCGCCATCTTATAAGAACCGATTTTAATTTGTTTTTATAACCATTCGGATCTGCTATTTTTTTAACAATCTGATAACATTATAAATTTCTGAAAACCGCAGATTGCAGTATTTTCATATTTTCGGACAAGGAAACATCATATTTCAATATTTCTTCAGAATAAATATTAATATTTACAAAATGTTATATTTTTTATGCGAAAAAATCAATTAATATCGGCTCTTATATAAACGAGGATTCCCGAACCTTTACCAGGCAATGATTTACAGCTTAGAAACAAATTTTCGAGCAACTTTTAAGCATTACCAACCTCCGATCCTTTCCGAAACCATCTTTCACATATTTTTTCTCTGCCGCAGGAGCATGAACCATCACAACATCCGCTTTGCATTTTTTACCCAAATCAAGGGCTTTCCCTGTGCCAACTGCCATATATTTGAGCAGAATTCCCGTATCTTTTTTGAAAGCAGGTACAAGCTCTTTCAAAATCCCGGTGTTGGCAGTGCTTGTCGTTGTGGCCATTTTAAGCACGGGTGCCTTCTCTTCGGCATAAACTTGTTCCACTGGCAGTATCAACCAGCACAGCAACATAAAAAAAGCTGTCACCTTCGGGAAATAAAATTTTCCTCCTGTTTCTGTCATCATTTTGTTTTCCTCCTTCAATGGTTATCGAATTAATGCAATGTACAACTTCAAGTCACTCTCAAGCCATTCCTGCACGACTTTTTGCGCTATAAGAGCTTGGTTATGTTCCACAGACTTGCGGATGATCCTATCACCGTGTGCAACCACAGTCAACCGTTATTTTTCGCTTTTTCCAATAGCCATCAATTGAATTTTTTTTGTTATGTTTTTGTTATATTTCGTTTTCACCGATTTACTTTCTCAAGCCCGGCGTCAGCGGCGGACGGGTAAGAAGTGCGTGAAGTAAAATAAGTGATCGTTCGGAAACACTTCTCACTGATACCATATTTTCGGCAGAAAATCAGCGATAAGTATTATGTAATAACGGCAGATTTTACGTGCTGCCGACTTTTTCCGCGCCGGTTTTTTTTCAGAGACCGTGCTTCCGCCCGGGGGATTACGATAACCGGTCTGTGTTCCGCGGCATGTCGGGTAACCAGGGGATGTTAAGCCCGTATCCGCACGATTACAGCACGGCATCCGCTTTCTCCGAAATCCCATACCCGCCTGCCTGTCGCCTCCTCTTACGATTCGGTTTCCGCTTTCACGGAGACAGGCGGGCTTACCACGTTCCGCATAAATACCTTTCGGATGACTTGGTGCTCTGTTTCAGAAATAATGTCCAAGTTAATTTACACGTCCCGCCCGGCTTGAATTGGCGAATCCGGACCGCCGCCGGATTTGTCAATCCGACGGGAGCGGAATGGCAAAACCTGGACATCGTTTCTGAAATGGGAGCACTTAGTGCTCTGTTTCATAATTATGTTATCAAATTTTTAGCTTAAATATCAATTATATCTTGATCTCCCCTCGTTGCGGAACAGTCTCGTCTTTCTTCTGATAAGGACTTTCCCTTGTGAATCCGTATCTCCGGTACCACCGGCAGCTGAATACCGCGTTTCTCGAATGCATCCCATACCTTGCGGCGGATGCCCGCCTCCAAACCGGCGCTGTCGTGATAGGTTTCGGTCCAGAAGCGCAGTGTATAGCGAATGCTGAACTCTTGATAACCGGTGACAAGCACTTGTGACTTTTTGTAGCTGTCCAGAATTTTAGCGTTGCCTCCGAGGCATGAAAGCAGGGCTTCGCTGATCAGATCAGGATGGACATGATTGCAGACAAAAAAGTCCATGGCATGACGACGCACCTTGTCGGGCCAGCTCATGTTATGGACCACCGAGCCGGCCAACTGGGAGTTGGGGATTATATAGACGTGCCCGGCCGTGGTTCTCACCCGGGTTTCGCGCCAGTTGGTGGACAGCACCTCACCGGAAATCATGCTATCGGGAAACCGGGGAGAGGGAATCCTGATCCACTGGGAGGGGATGATGGCGTGGGTCAGGTTAAGCGATATGCCCGCCAGAAGATCGCTCAGGGTTTTTTTGAACGCGAGACCGAACACCATAGATAAGATGGCAGTGGAGGCCAACAGGGTTGTGGGATGCCAATCAAGAACATTTTGTCCGATGACTATGATGGCTCCCATGATCAGAAAAATTCGCACGATGCTCATCAGGAGGCTGGGGAGTGAGAGTTTTTTCCTTATTTGTACCACCCACCGCAGACTGTATTCCAATCCGTGTATCAGCAGGAGCGCAAACCAGAACAGGAACCAGAATATGCTCAGTTTCCCTTCGACCTGAACAAAATGGGCCGGAATAAAGTCGGGAAAAACGGACTCAATTAATCCTATTTCCTTGTGAATTATCCATGCAATGATGGCTACGTAGCCTGCGCGAAACAGTCGAAAGTGGCTTCGCTTTATTTCGATCTCCTCAACGCGGCTGCTGGCAATCTTCTCTTTTCTGACATACCCCGGAAAAACTCGTGCCAGAATTGTTCCAAGCAGCAGGCTGATTAGCAGAATAGCCAAGTCAATAACCAAATCACTGTAACTCATTTCCTCCATTGCAATTCCCTTCTTTTTTAGTACGTTAAAAAAATTATGCCGTTCATCTTTCAGTCTGCGGTGATTCACACTATCTGTTGATAACTGTCTTAATTCATCAGAATAGCTCCCTTTTGTGGCAATATAAGGTAGGACAGCCAGTTACCCGACTGCCCCCTCACAGACCCCCTGCGTGCGGAACTACCGCACAAGGTTCTTCAGTATTACCCGCTTTGGCGCACTACGCCGCATTGAACAGCTTATACTGAATCCGTACCGTTTTCTCCGTGACACGAGGTCTTTCAATGCCGAAATATTTCAGCAGTTCTCTGAATCCTTCCGGTTGTAACTTTTCCGATGACTTCTCCTGTTCAGCCACTTAAACAGAATCCGCATGGCATGAAAGAAGAATGATGACAGGCTGTTATAGTTTCCTCTGGCTCCGTAGTAATTGTAATATCCCCGGAGCTTCGCATTCAGTTTTTTAAAGAATTCTGTCATCTTGCAGTGTCTGTTTTTGCGGCATGAGGGCTGCATTGTCCTCCGATCTCTCACACCTCGCCGTTACCGGTGACGCATGTCGGAGTAAGAAACTGTCGGCAACACGACAGGTTGAAACTTCTGTTTTTCATCAATGAGAAACAGAATTAATAATCAGATCAGCGACTTCATGTCGAACCCGCTGCAATGCCGGGTTATAATTTTTTTCTCACGGAAATTTTAATCCGAGAAATATTCTTTCACTATTTTATCATAGGTACCGTCTGTTTTTATCCTCTCCAATGCCTTTGCAAATTTTTCAACAATCTTATCAGATGTATTGTTGCTGAAAGCCATGTAAAGTTCTTCGGAGGCATCGTTCATGAAATATGCTTTCTCAAACTTTCCGGGATCGTAACCCAGATTTCTGACCTTGTGAAGAAAAGGTGCTTCATAATAAGGCATCAGATCTATCCGCCCCCTGACAAGTTTTCTTATGTTCAGATCATCTCTGCTGACAACTTCTTTCAGGTCAAAGCCTCTTTCCGAGAGATACTGATGCGGGGCGGTTTCTCTGGTAACTCCGACTGTATATTTTTTCGCGTCGCCGAGAGAATTGATTTTTATGTCATTCCGTTCATTCAGTCTGAAAAGATACATTTCCGAAACCGCTATTTTGCCTACCCATCTGAACAGTTTTTCCCTTTCGGCGGTTCTCAGTATCGAATATATGAGAACATTTTCCTGTTCCGAAGCCATTTTATAAGCCCTTGCCCACGGATATATTCTGATTCCGGGATTCATTCCGAGTTCCTTTAAGACAGCCCTGACGACCTTCGTTGACAGTCCTGTGATTTTGCCGTTTTCTTCATAATTATAGGGCGGAAAATCTTCGGTTACGATTTTTATGTCCCCGGCTTCGGCGAATACCGCTACAAGCAATGCACTTATAGCTATCAGTAATTTTTTCATATCTGTTTCCTTTCTCTCGAATTAAAAAATTATAATGTAAAAGTCAGTGGCAATTGGGGGCTGGAACAAAATGAAAGCCTCCAATTGCCGCTGGACTGTCAGGTTATATTTTTCTTTCAAAACAAGCAGTTGAAATCATCAAACATCAAGTCTGAGGTTAGGGTGAATTCCTCCGAGCGTGAACCCCACCACCGTCATATCATCCAATCTTTCTTTTTTCTCCCTGTATTCCTCAAAGGCCCGGACCAGCACGTTTCTCTGTTTTTCAAAAGGCAGTCCGCCGATCTCTTTCAGCAGATTTCTGAGCCGGGGTGCTCCGAATTTCTTTCCGTTTTCTCCGCCGAACTGATCTGTAACGCCGTCTGTGGTCATATAAAAACTCATGCCTTTTTCGATATTGACTGTATGGCGGGTAAAACTTAAATCCGGATCTGAGCGTCTGTATCCGATGCTCCGCCTGTCGCCCTTTATGACATTTATTTCGCCGTTCCGGACATAATACAGCGGAATTTTTGCCCCGGCGAAACTCAGCTCCGAAGCCTGGAAACTGAGCGCGGGGGATTCGATATTCATATGGGTGACTCTGGCTATGCCCGCATCCATCCCGTCATCCGAAAGAGCATAATTCGTATCCTGCTGGAGTGTTGTTCTGACAATGATATTCAGACGCTTCATGATTTCCGCAGGATCACGGCAGGCTTCGTCTTTCACAATTCTGTTCAGGGCCGAAATTGCTATCATGGTCATAAAAGCCCCGGGAATCCCGTGTCCGGTGCAGTCAATCACAGCAACAATGAAACCGTCTTCGGAAGAATCTGTGAAGAAAATATCGCCGCCCACAATATCTTTCGGCTCCCATATAAAAAAACTCTCCGGAAGATAGGATTTTACCACATCAAGATTGGCCAGCAGGGAACGCTGTATTTTTTTTGCATAATTGAGGCTGTCCGTGATTCTTTTGTTTGCTTTTTCAGCCGCTTCGCGGGCCATACGGGTTTCTGTGAGCGCTTTTTTAATATCGCTCAGGTCTCTTGCCACGCAGATACTGCCGATATTTTTTTCGTCCGAGTCTTTGAGCATGGCAATCGAAACTTCAAACGACGAATCAGTTTCGTCTTTTTTCCGCATAAGGATTTCATAATGTTTCACAAAACCGTTTTTCCTGAGTTCGGAGAGCATTTTTTCAAGCTGGTTTTTATCCGAATAGCGGTCTGCAAAAGATGTTCCCCTGATTTCTTCGGAAGTGTAACCGTAAAGTTCCTCTGCTGCTCTGTTCCACGAAACCATTCTCCCGTGAATGTCGGCAAGTCCGATACCGTCCGCCGAATTTTCCAGAACATTTTCAAGATAGACATTGGTCTGCCTGAGTTCCGCCTCAATCCGCATCCGCTCTTCGATTTCCCGGTTCAGTTGCCGGTTTGCCTTTTCAATCTCGGTATAGGCTTTTCTGATTTCACTCAGGTCCCTTCCTACGGATACACTTCCGATTATTTCCTGATTTTCGTTTTTCAGCAACGCGATTGATATTTCAACCTGGAAAACGGTTTCGTCTTTTTTCTTCATGGAAATTTCATGCCTTGTGATAAAACCCTGGGCTTTAACTTTATCCAGCATCCTGTTCAGTTCATCTTTGTCAGAGTACATGCCAAATGCAGACTTTCCTTTCATTTCCATAAAAGTGTATCCGAAAAGTTCTTCTGCCATCCTGTTCCACCTTATTATTTTTCCCTTTTTGTCAGCAATGCCGACCGGGTCAGCGGAATTTTCCAGCACATTCTCAAGATAACTGTTTGCCTGTGTGAGTTCAACCTCAATCCTTTTCCGTTCTTCGATTTCCAGATTCAGTTTTCTGTTTATGGTTTCAAGGTCAATCAACGCCTTTTTCAGATCGCTCATATCCCTTGTTACGCCCATAGTTCCCATTATTTTTCCGTTGCCGTCTTTCAGCAGGGAGACAGAGGTTTCAGCAGGAAATTCTGCTCCGTCTTTTTTCCTCATCACAACTTCGCATCGTCTGACAAAACCTTCCTTTCGCAATGTCTCTGCAATTTTTCTGTACCTGTCTTTATCTGCATAGAGTTCGTAAGCAGGCATCCCTTTCATTTCATTCCATTCACAGCCGAAAAGCTCCGTTCCCCTTTTGTTGGTTTTTATGAATTTTCCATGTCTGTCAGTGATGCCGATGGCGTCTGCCGAACTTTGGAATATATTCTCAAGGTAATCTCCTGCCTGTCTCAGATCTTCTTCAATCCGCATCCGTTCAGCAATCTCTCCTTGCAGTTTTTCATTTGCCACTGTCAGTTCGGCAGTCCGTTTTTCCACCATTTCCTCAAGATGGCCGCGGTATCTTTCCAACTCCTCTTCTGTTTTTTTCCGCAGGGTAATATCTCTGATAATTGCCTGAACGTAGTTTCTGTTGTTCAGTTCCATGCTGTTCAGGCTGACTTCGGCATTGAAACATGTCCCGTCTGTTTTGGTGTGCAGCCATTCAAATAACTGGGGTTTGCCGGAAATGGCAGCTTTCATTTTCTCATAAGCCTTTTTTACCGAGTTTTCGCCGTCAGGCTGGGCAGCAGGAGAAAACTCATAAGGGCCTTTCCCGATGATCAGTTCTCTGGCTGTCTGAAATAATTCAAGAGTCTTCTGATTGCAGTCTGTAACTATCCCCTTATCCAGTAGCATGATGGCATCCCCGGCCGATTCGAACAGAACCCGGAATTTTTTTTCACTGGCTTTCAAAGCCTGTTCATCTGCCTTGCGCCGTGTGATATCCCTCCAGACTGTATGGATAATCTTTTTTCCCCTGAAAGGAATAACCGTGAGCAGCACTTCCGCAGGAAAATCCTCCCCGTCAGCCCGCTGGTGAATCCACTCGAAACGGTGACAGCCTTTTTGAACAGCAGCAGATATCATTGTTTCGGCTTTTTCATATGAAAACATTCCGTCAGGCTGCATCTCAGGAGACAGTTCCGAGGGATGGGTCTCCAGCAGGTCGTATTTATGTTTGTATTTAAGCATTCTTACAGCAGCCGAATTGCAGTCGGTAAATTTGCCAGCGTCAATAATCAGCATGGCATCATCAGATTCCTCAAACAGTGTTCTGTATTTTTCCTCGCTTTCTTTCAGCTCTTCGGTGCGTATCCGTACAAGATTTTCTGCTTCCTTCCTTTTTGTTATATCAACAAACGAGCCTTCGTAGTACAGCATATTTCCCTGATTGTCACAGACGCTTCGGGCATGGATAGATACCCACATGATGCTTTTATCCTTGCGATATAACGGGGCTTCAAATCCTTCCGCCTTTCCGTTTTCCCTGGTAATCCCGACCAGTTCATCCCTGTCCGCCGAATTGACATAAAGCTGTTTCCCGGCGTCGGTTACAGAAGCAATCACCTCCTCCGGCGAATCATATCCGAAAATTCTTGCAAAAGCAGGATTGACGCTCAGGTACCCCCCGCCCGGAACACTCTGAAAAATGCCTTCGACCGCATTTTCAAACAGGGACCGGTATTTTTTTTCAGATTCGGAAAGGTTGTTTGCAGAAATTTCAAGATGTTCCATGAAACTGTTGAAATATCGCCCTAACTGACCGATCTCATCTTCCGAACCTGTTTTCACGCGTACAGACAGGTCCCCGGTTGCGCCCGCGGCGAAACTCGTCATCAGGGACTGAATCGGACGGATAATAACAGAACTGATCCAAAGGCTTATGGGAAACACCAGCAGGACGGCGGCAATAATGGTTGCAACAATAAAATTTCTGAACGTATCAAGAGGCTCATATAGTTCATCCAGGTAAACAGATGTCCCCACTACGCACCTGAATTCGGGAATATTATCAAATATGGCCAGTTTTTCACGCGAAGATATTTCCCCGGGATTTTTCCACGGATAAATGATTCTTCCCTTTTTCCTCCTGCACATCTCGGCAACAAATCTTCTTCCGAAAGCGTCTTTCTTATCCAGGACGATTTTGCCTTCAAACTCCGAATACGGATGAATCAGTAAAACTCCTTCATAGCTTAAAACAAACGCATATCCGGTTTTCCCGAACCTGTGGGATACGATATTTTCACGGAAACTGCTCACATTGACCATATCCATGAATTCTTCCCGGTAAGACGAAACAGCGATAATCCATTGCCAGGGTTCGAAATAAACAAGATACATCGCTTTTTTTCTTGGAATGCTCTCATCCGGATTTTTCCATTCATATTCCATATATCCGTTTTTTAATTTAATGCCTTCCTGAACAAAGCCGACGTAAGCCACGTCCTGTCCCTGGATTTTCGGATGCACGTCCAAAGTGACAGAAGCGGGCCCTTTCAGGGTATTCCAGACAAAAAGATATCCTGTTTTTCCTATTGTCTGACTCAGCAGAATTTCGCCGGCTCTGGTCTTTGCCTCATGTTCTGTAAGTTTTCCCTGCTGATACCGAGAATGCAGATTCCGCACGATATCCAGATTTTTTTCAGCAATGCCGCGCAGATAATGTTTTACAGATATCTGCGCGGAGGTGTTCACCATATTCAGTATGGCAGACATGGTGTTTTTCAGTTCGTTTTCAATCTGTTTTTCAGTGGTATGTTTCACAACGGAAAAAAGAATCATACCGCCGACAGCAAATATCAGAACAAACGCTGCCGAATAGACAAAATTGATTTTGTGTTTTAAAGAAAGATTTTTAAAACTGATTTGTTTCATTGTTTTTTCCTCTGTTTTAAAAATGTCGGAAATCAGTTCTCCAGGGATTTCTTTGATGGTGACACTTCGGACAGTTGCGGCAGGAGTTGTAAGCCCTTTCGATGTTGCCGCACTCATCGCAGATATCCGCGTGAAACCCGTACACTGCTGTTCGGCAGCTTTCCACAGCGGCCATTGCCGCAAGCTGTTCGTTTGTCATACTATGCAGCCTGAATATGTCGGCAAGCTCATATTTCGGACGTCCCGGCTGTCCGTTCCCGTCCTGACCCGGGGATTCGGCGAGTGTGCGCGGGCATAAACCGGCGGCCGGTATGCAGGTTTCGGTTTCCGGGAAAGTACAAAGCGAAGCTTTGTGTGTGCTGATTTCCGTGGTGAGACAAAGCTTCGCTTTGTACTCCGCCGGATTTCAACCCCGGACATTATTTATGGAACTGGATGCTCAGTTCCATAAATAATGTCAGGCTTGCGGAGTGCAAAGCCTGCTTTGCAATAATCCCGGACAGACAAAGCAAGCTTTGCACTCCGCGGAATTTATAACCCGGACACTATGCTCTGTTTCATAAATAATGTCCGGATTAAAACGGAGGAGTGCAAAGCTTGCTTTGCGCCACTGCGGGATTCCCGCAAAGCAAGCTTTGCCACACATTTCTGTGTATGAGACCGTCAGCGGTCTCGGAAGCCGCTGTCTGTCCGCATCCCATACTTAAGGCGACATCCGGGCTTTCCGCCGTCGGAGCCTGGCAGACCTTCACCATGTCCTTCCCATTACAGAAAGACATCCGGCTACTGTGCCGCCTCCGCCCTCTCTCCCGCAGGCTGGCATTCTCGCCTCCTTTTCAGGCATGGCGGTGTGAGAGTTCCTACGGCTCAGGCATTTACGAAGGCTCCGTGAGGAACCCGGCCTGAAATCGGCGTCGCATCTCAGACCTTCACGATATGCGCCATTAGGCGGCATGAGTCTCTTTCGAGGTCAGGGCTCACGCCAGCAGCATTCACGGCTGCTCCCAATCTGTGAACTCCCGTTTCCACGCCGTTCCCGGGTTTTCTCGTGACGAAAGACCACTCGGAAGTCTGCACCCTTTCGGGGGAATCGCAGGTTACGCAGGACAAAACCGGATTGCCCTGACCATACCCTCACCTCACCTTTTGGTTCAGGCTTATCAGCATCTTTAGCTTGTCCGTGCGTTCACGACGCTTATGGTTGTTGAGCCTGCCGAAACACGGCGATTCACATATGTTACGCATATCGTCCTTCTCAGTTCCCATCCGGCTTATGATGCTGCCAGAGTTGATCTCCCCTCACGGTTCGTTCTTCTGCGTCTTGCGACGCAAGGGCTACATTGTCCTCCGAGCTCTCACACCTCTCCGTTACCGGAGACGCATGTCGGAGTAAGAAACCGTCAGCAACATGACGGGTCAGACTCCCGATTTTCATTAATGAGAATCGGAACTGACAATCAGATCAGCGACTTCATGTTGCACCCGCTGCATTGCCGGATTAGCTCCTGTTGTTAGCATTTCCGCTTAATTCCATTTTATTCAGTATATTTTTCAAATAGTTTCTCATATCTGCCGCTGGCCTTTAATTTGGCGAAGTTCTTGTCAAAAGCATTCCGGGCATTTCTATCTCTGAAAAGAAAGCCGCATTTGTTTTTTCCAAACAGCGAGAAAATATCGACAGGCTGGTCCGTATCTATTTTGCCTTCTTCGGACACTTTTTTGCGAAAATATCTGAATATCTGTCTGTCCAGCTGAATCACATCCTCTCTTCCCATATACAGCAATTTGATCTGAGTCTTCTGCTTTGCCAGTTCTCTGTATTTTTTATTTTTATTGGCCATATCGGCATATTCACCTCCTATTGCCGCTTTTGCTCCCTGCCATGAGACAACACTGTAGTCAGCCAGATCACTTATCTTTGAAAAACTGTAACCTTTCTTCTTCAGCGACACACCGATATTCTCATAAGCATATGCGATTACTGAAAAATAACCTTCAAGTTCAGAATCTCTTATGATATTCGGATTAACATCACAAACTGCATCAACTTTGCCGTATTTGTATGATATCAGACGTCTTGCATACGGAACATATACGGGTTTTATGACATAACCTGCCGGCTCAAGAGTTTCTTTCATAATATCAATAGCTATCCCGTTATCAGTTTCAGGAATAACCCACGGAGGCAATGCATCTCCGAAGGCTACCTTCAGAGTCTGGTCAGCAAAACATAGTTCAGAACCAATCAAAAACAACATGGCAACAGTTATCATCGGACAAATTGTTTTTTTCATCAATACTCCTTTCTGACTCATTAATTTAATGTGAAGGGCTAACGACCGAGTTCGGCGGCGGACGGGGTTTGCCGATACGCCTCACAACCGATGCGCCCGCCGGTGTTGGGTAAAAAGGGAGTATTACTACTCCCCCGTCCTCTAAGAACCGTGCGTGCAAGTTTCCCCGCACACGGCTCACGCAGCGATAAGACGCCGGTGAAGCACCCGCCGACGAAAAACAGTCTTCCGCCGACTTCACGGTACGGATTCTTACTCAGCTTACGGTTGCCCGTCCGCAGCGCCGTCACCTGTCGGTCCGGAGGCACGGTGTCTGTCCGTGCAAACTGCGGTAAAACTTTTCGTAATCTTTCCCGTGATCCTCCGCCTGTCGGAAGTTTGCATCCTTTCGGATTACGGCATAGCCGCTATCCGCATCATTAAGGCTGATAGCTAAACCTCATTCTTGTAAATGTTGTGGGAGCACATCCACTCATAACAATTATCGCCAGCCCGATAAGCAAAATCAATAAGTTAAAGATAAAACGTGAATTCTGTTCGTCACACCACTCTCCTTTTTCTGAAACAAACCAAAAGACATCATCTTTTTCATTAGCTTTACCCGCTTTACCCTCCTTAAAAACATCATTATTTAACTGCTATAATCATAACCTCTTATTACATGAGACGCAGGATAAAGCTATGGGGTAAAAGGAGTATTTGAGGGTAAAAATTTCCTCCTTTCAAAAAATGATATAACGACCTAAATGAGAGGTTGCTGGAACTGAGCGAGGTACGTAAGCAATCCTCGTCCTATCAACATCAGACACCTATACTCTTTTCCATATATGCGATAAAGGATTAGGTACTCTTGATTCGGAACCTTTTAATTTGGCCGTTATTAAGGCACGCAATGCCGTTACAAGATTTATGGGAACTATATCTATCGGATTGATTTTCATAAGATGAAACATCGCCTCCGCTGTTGAACAGAGATCATTGCATTCTCCACTGAGATATACATTTTTTCTTTTCAGCTTTCTGATCAGGAGCGGAGAAACTTCTTCAATAGCACAGTGTCCCGCAATGAGTACTTTACCTTCCAGATTGAGAATCTCTTGCTTATCGAAGCCCTTACCCATCAAAAGAGTCCAACCCCCTTTACCATTATGATCGTTATAAAGTATCTGTAATAATGTCAATGGGTTGTTGACGCACCCTTCCCGACAGGCCAGTTCCTTCCCTTTAATAATTTTCACATCATCCGGAAAAGAATCATACAGGTCTGTTGGGTATGATCCCACTTTTGGCATATCACCGATAAGATCAACTGAGTCAGGGTTGGTTATATCACCTGCCATATCAATATCCTGAAGACTTCTTATATCTCCACTGAACCCCCGCTCAATGGCTATCCGCAAGTGAGGAACATCTTTCTTCTCAAGACCAAATATTTTGGCTCCGACAAGATCAGCGGCAACCACATTTCTGCTGCCGATAAGTAAACGAAAGGGTTTGATGCAATCATCGGCCAACGCAAGGGCCGGATAATGACCATAAATGCTCCCTTCGACACCTTCAATGAGCGTTACATCCGGTTTAATATAGGAAAGAACATCAATCAGTTTACAATGAAGATTGTGGTTATGGTCCATGCCTCTGCTTGTATGCGCGGGCAATCCCCACTGGTTTTTAATTCCCAGGGTAACCCCGGACATAGAGTGGGTCTTCAGTTTCGGTAAGTTGATATAGAGATTTTCATGTCCCTTGTCGATCAGTTTTTTTACAACAGTGACCGGCATTTTAAAACTTATCAGGTCATACCCGTCAGGATTGCCATTGCTAACCGGTTTTTTGCCCTTGAATTTGAATATTTCTGTCTTTTCCTCATCAAGATAAATGGGAATGGCGCAGGTTTCTCGGCAGACTTTCTTATAGCCGTTGCCTTCAAACACAATACGCGTATAATTGGCCTGTGTCGAATTTTCCATGAGATATACATTCTTTGCGCCCGCGTCAAACCAGTACTTAATAACAGCCTTTACTACTTCCGGTCTTGTAAAACAATATGGCTTGGCATCAATACCATTGGGCTTGATATAAACATCCCCGCTTGACTTGATAAGATTTTTTCCTCCTATGGCATCGAATACATCCTTTACCGCACTTCTTATCTCTGTGACCAGTTCATAATTAAGGGGTAGAAATTTTGTAAAACTTTCAGTTTGGTGAGATGCCCGTAGTTTCCTTGTGAAAACAGTTCTTGAAATCATTATACAATTCTCCGCTTATGATTTAGTAAATTATCAATTGGCAGCTATCAACTTTTGAAAGATAGTCGGGTAGCCAGGAGGCTGTTGCCAGCCCCCAGCCCCTAAGAACCGGACGTGTGAGTTTCCCTTGCGAAGGCTCCGTGAGGAACCCGGCCTGAAACCGGTCTTGCGTCTCACGATATGCGCCAGTAGGCGGCATGAGTCTCTTTTGAGGCCCGGGCTCACGCCAGCAGCATTCACGGCTGCTCCCAATCTGTGAACTTCCGTTTCCAGGCCGTTCCCGGGTTTTCTCGTGACGAAAGACCACTCGGAAGTCTGCACCCTTTCGAGGGAATCTCAGGTTGCGCAGTGCGAAAGCGGAGCGCACTGACCTCACCCCTCACCTTTTTGTTCAAGCCTGTCAGCATCTTTGGCTTGTCGTGCGTTCACGACGCTTATGGTTTTTGAGCCTGCCGAAACACGGCGGTTCACATATGTTACGCATATCGTCCTTCTTAGTTCCCACCCGGCTTGCGATGCTGCCAGAATTGAGAATTTCTCACGGTTTTCTCTCCCGTGCCTTGCGGCATGAGGGTTACATTGTCCTCCGGGCTCTCACACCCCGCCGTTACCGGCGACGCATGCCGGAGTAAGAAACTGTCAGCAACACGACAGGTTAAACTCCCGTTTCTCAATGAGAAACGGAATTAACAATCAAATCAGCGACTTCATATCGCACCCGTTCAAACGACAGGTTATCTTGTTATGCTTGTTGTGTTAATGGTGTGTTGTTGCGCCCGTTCCTGTCATGCCCCGCTTGTTGAATTATTATGATATAAAACCTCCGCCTCTGGCGGAGCGACCCGAAAAGGCTCTGCCGTTCCGGCGTACGCTGACATGGCATAATGCGGGACAATCTCCGGGCAATTCTGTATGAAAGCAGGGAACACTCCCCGGAGGTTCCTGATCCGGGGAACTGATCGGAACAAATCCGGTTGCGACGTGCGATGCCCCCTCCGGGGGGCTTCCTGAAGTCTCCCGCTATGCGGGAGGTCGGTTACTCTTCAATGAATTCTGAGAGAATTCATCAAGGCTATCAATTTTTTTTGGGTTAATTAATAAAGGTTTGGTCGAATTTAATATACCGGCAAACAAACTGCCATAGTATAATATTATTGATGTATATATGCCGAAATGCATTAAAAACACCCCCCCGATGCAAATTATACTAGGAACAACTGTTATCATCAGATTCTTTTTTTGGTTATTTTCAAATTTTTCTGCAATACCAATCAGATGAGTGAGACATTTCAGATTCTCATCCATCAGGACAATCTGGGCAGTGTCTGTGGCGGCAGTCGCAGCTCCGCGCAGAGATATGGATACATCGGCTTTTTTCAATGCGATGGAATCATTGATACCGTCTCCGACAAAGCAGACTGTTTTACCTTCCTGTTGAAGCTGTTCAACAATTTCTGCTTTTTGTTCGGGGAGTGTATTGGGAAAATAGCGGTCTGTTCCCAACTCCCCGGCCAGATTTTGAGTAGGATTTTCCTGATCGCCTGAAATAATATATGTCATGATATTGCGTTCCCGAAGCTGCCTGATGACCTGTTTTGATTCCGGACGTGTGGCGGGATGTAATTCAATCACACCGGCAAGTTCCTCATTAACAGCTATCAGAACAAGAGAATACCCCTGATTACCACACTTTGCCTCAATCTCTTCCATTTCACTCGGAATGGGAATATTTTCCATTTCTATAAAACGCTTGCTTCCTACTCTGATAAGCTGATCAGACAGAATTACTCTGATTCCGTAGCCGACCTCATAACTTTTATCATCAATCTTCGGCAATTTCAGTTTTCGTTCACCGGCAGCTACCAGAATAGCTCTGGAAATGGGATGTTCCTGCCTGCATTCAGCAGCGGCAGCGTATGTGAGCAACACATTGTCAGAAAGTCCGTTAAAGGAATAAATATTGCTCATAAGAGGCTGTTCCAGAGTCAGCGTCCCTGTTTTGTCAAAAACAACAGTATCTATCTTAGCCAATTTTTCCAGGGCACGTCCGTCTTTGATCAGAATACCGTCCTGAGATGTGATACAGAGAAAGTTCAGTGTACTCAGCGGAGAAAGAATTCTCATATTATATCCGATACTGGACAGAAGAACTGCCAGTGAACCGCTCGTTCCTGCGACGGGATAAGCCAAACCGCTTAAAACAAGTGTCGGAAGGGCTGACCAGTCAACGATCCGCTCTGTCTTTGACTCAAGTGTTGTTTTGTACTCTGTGGTATGATTGAGAATTTCACCGAGTTTTACAGCAACTGTTTCCTGTCCTGTTTTTTCTGCCCGCATATGAATTTTTCCGGACAACACAATCGTCGAAGCAAAAACCTGTTCGCCGGTTCCTTTTTCAGCAGGCTGGGATTCGCCCGTCAGTGCCCGTTGATCAATTGAAGCAATACCGCTTGTAATCGTGCCGTCTGCCGGGATAATTTCACCGGCATTCACCACAACGATATCATCAGTCTTTAACTGTTCAAACGGAATCTCAACCTCTGAGCCGCCGACCAGTATCCAGACATAACAGGGATGCTGACTGAACACATTGATGAGTTTTTTTCGGGAATTATCTCTTGTTTTTGAGAGCAGCTTTTCGCTCAGACTGAATAAGAAAATACTCAAAGCTCCCACAAAGAAATAGTGTGCCAATGTGCCCCAGAGTACTAAAATTGTATCAAGTACAGCTATACTGATCCTGTGTTCTTTAAAAAGTGAACGATAAGCATTTTTAAAATGACGCAGGCAAAGCCAGAGAGTAACGGGAATTGTTGTAATAAGAAGAGGCGGATAAAGCAATTTACAAACAAGAGCTCCCGACAGATTCACAGAGGCGACTCCCAAACGCCGATTGGCATCCTTTTCTTCTTTACTGATTTTGGGCAGCACTTCCGTATGAGATAATGTCTGCAATTGCTGATCACGAATATTCCCGAAAAAGGGATCAATTTTTTTTTGAATAAAATCCTGATATGCCGTATCTGATTTCAGAATTTTTTCAGATATTTTTTTGTATAATTTTGATGCGGCATGCAACCCGACACATAAAAAGCAGACTTCGATAAACATACACTCCCCGATTTAACAATTTATTTTAAATGCTTATTTTTCCACAACCGGATAGAAAGTTCTTCCGTCTCGGATAATGGGTCGTCCGGCGATTGTAAATTTTTCCCCTTCTTCAATCCGATGCTGAATATCAACAGAAAACTTCTCATCGTCCGAGGGATACAGAAAATCCCAGCTATCAGCTTCTCTGCGCTCACCACTCAGAGCGTTAATCAATATCTCATCAGTATAATCAGATTTAAAAGTCAGAGAGTGTTTGAAAGTATGGGCTGGTGTATAAGCGCTGATTATATGCATATCGGCAGTCTGCGAAGTGACATTAAAAACCATTGAACCCCATTCAATTTGGAAAAAAGATGTTTTGATGCCAAAAACCTTTAATCCAATAATAAATGTCAGTAATCCAAGTCCCGACAACTTAACTGTCATCATTCCATTAACTGAAGCAAAGGTATGTCCAAACCAGCAGCCTCTTGAAACCATGGGATTAAGGCTAAGCATGGATATCGGAATGATACCCTCATAATCAGGTGTAATTTTATAATGCCTCAAAAGCGAGTCATTCAGAGAAGAACTCTTTACTCCGAAACCGAAAATACCGCCCGGCATTTCAGCAAAGTCAAAATGCATCCATTTCTGCATGGACAGCCCGTTTGTATATGTCAAACTATCTAAAGTTTGGATAAACTCACAAAATTTTTCACTCTTCATTTTTATACATGAGAAGCGGTTTTCTTCTGGAATTTCATAGCCCCATGGAGCCATATCAAAATATTTGAAATTTCCCGGATAATACAACATATAAGGTTCGACTTGATTTAGAATATTCCGATATTTCTGATCTGTTTGGGCAAAGGCTTCTTTAATTTTTTTCATTCTCAGCAACTTTTTTTATTATTATTATTCAAAAAGGGCATAGTCGGGTGAGTTGCCTCATAACAGCAATTTACCGGATCCATTTAAGTAGGTCAGAACGTCTGATTTCAAACGATTCCTGACTTCTATTTGCTGCTCGTGCTTTCAACATAACTGTCTGGATGTCTGCCGAAACAATATTTCCATTGAGAGTAATTATAGTGCCTTCCCTGACTCTTACGTTTTTGGGAATATCATCAACCACAAAATTTTCATTTGTTAATTCTAAGATGCGTTTCTGCCTTGGGTTAGTTGGTAGTGGTTGGGATAAATCCTGCCTTGTTGCTGGTAAAGCTCTATTAACTTGATCTTGACTGTCGATAGTTAATGAATAAATTCGTGTGACATGCACTCTGAATGATTCAATTTTATCCCCGTTTTTATACTCAAAAAACACTAAATCAGATGCAGAATCAATTTTAACAAGTGTCCCGGCCCATGTCAGTGGTCGCTTGTCTGACCATGTATTTGTCTCAAATTTTATTATATCTGCGATACATACAATATTGCAAGAAAAAGATCGTATAGAAAA
>JAUCGG010000049.1 GCA_030378015.1 Desulfococcaceae bacterium HSG8 | reverse complement strand
AAAATTTTTATTAACATTAATTTCAATTACTTAAAGAATTCAAAACAAGTGGTGGCATGGGGCTTGCATAACAAATATGGCATAGTGCAGGCAGTATTTACAAAACAGGAACAGGAAAATTAAAAAACTTTTTAAGGAGGTAAATGACATGATGAAAAAAATCAGTTTTTTTTGCAGTATTGGCTATGTTTCTGGCTTCGGCCACTTTTGTGATGGCTCAGCCCGGCAGGGGTAAGATGGGCCGTGGGGAATGAACCCTTCTGTACTCTCTGCTCTGAACCTGACAATGGAACAGACGGAAAGCATCCGGTCTCTGCCTGAATCCTTTGAAAAGGATATCGCGCCGCTCAGGACTCAGAAATTTGAAAGAAAAGCGGAACTGAGACTGTTGTGGATGCAGACGAACGCTGATTCTGAAAAAATCAAGGCAAAACAGAAGGAAATTCACGATCTGAAGTGGCAGATTCAGGAGAAAACGACAGACTTCAGGATAAGTTTCCGCGGGATTCTGACTCCGGAACAATTGTCGAAAGTCTTTGTCATCGGAGGCGGATGGGGAATGAAGTCTCATCGCGACAAAGGCCGTCGCGGAGGACATCGCGGCGGTTATTCCGAAAAAAGAATGTGGCAGAATCAGTAAATCACCGGCTTCAGAAAAAAGGTGTCTGCACTTCTGTATCCGAATGTCAGCAGATTGAAAACAATCCCGAGCCGCTCCCGGCGGATTGACAAATCCGCCGGGAATGCCTGAAAGTGAACTTCCCGGGGAATATGACAGCGCCGGACCCTGAACGGATCATCTCTGCAACTTGTAAATTCGTCCCCTCTCTTATAATGGAAAAGGGGGTGACGAATAGTACAACAACGGTCTGGTACATGAACGCTGACGGGGACGAATACGGCGATTCAAACAATTCCACACACGCGGAAACGCAGCCGGAAGGTTATGTGTCGAACAGTACGGTTCATAAAGGAATTTAAGATGGAACCAAAAAGGATTATCGGTATGAGGGCCTTCCCGAATCGTTCCCGGAGGATTGAGAAGTCCCCCGGAAATGCTTTGAATTTGTCAATCCCGGGCGAGCATTCTGGGAGCATTTTTAATATGGTGATTATTGTTGCACTGCTGATAATTATAAGTCCGTCTTGCACATTGTTTGTCCCGGGTCTCAGAAGCGCTCCCCAGGGGGATATGCCTGAAATGTTTTCCCTTTATACACCAGGCAGGGAACTTTCCTCCTCGTGGTGGAAGGAATTTGACGACCCGGAACTGAACGCGCTGATTGTCAGGGCTTTATCAGAAAATTTCGGTTTGAAAGAGGCGTGGCAAAGACTGAGACAGGCTCAGGCACTGGCGGTGAAAGCCGGGGCAGGCAGTTACCCGGATTTGTCTCTGAGCGCAGCGGATTCACGCAGCCGCATACGCTCAGATGATGGTTCCGGTTCGTTGTCGCTCACTGCTTCAGATTATTCGATGGGACTTGTCAGCAGTTACGAACTGGATATATGGGGACGGATTCGTTCAGAACAGGAAGCAATCCGCCTTGAAACAGCCGCAAGCCGTGAAGAACTGAACGCGGCCGCCATGACTCTGACCGCTTCGGCAACGACTCTGTGGATCAATATTATTTCACAGCGAATGCAAAAGCAGCTTCTGGAAAGACAGCTTGAGACAAATAAAACGTATCTGGAGCTGGTGGAGCTTCGTTTCCGAAAAGGGGTTGTTTCCGCGCTGGATGTGTATCAGCAAAGGCAGACCGTTGAACAGGTCCGGGGGCAGATTCCGCTGATTCAGGCAGAAGAACAACTGCTGATGCACGAACTGTCGCTGCTTCTGGGAAAATCGCCCAGATCAGAGGTTCTCATTACCCGAAAAGCCCTGCCGGATATTTCCGATGTTCCGGCAACAGGACTGCCTGCCGAACTTTTGGCTTCAAGACCGGATGTCCGGGCGGCCGGGTTACGGTTACAGGCGGCGGACTGGAAAACGTCAGCCGCGAAAGCCGACCGCCTGCCCGCTCTGAATCTTACGGGAACCGCCAGTTTCGGAGCAGATCATCTTGACATTATTTTTGACAACTGGCTGCTCAGACTTGCGGGAAATCTTACCGCACCGATTTTTGACGGAAAACGCCGGAAAGCCGAGGTGGAGCGGACTCTGGCAAAGGCAGATGAAAGTCTGTGGGCATATCGCCGGACTGTTTACACCGCCATCAAAGAGACAGAAGACGCGCTGATCAGAGAGAAAAAACAGCGGCAGCATATCAAGGTGCTGGAAGCGGAAACAGATGCCGCCCAAAAAGCATTTGATCAGGCTATTACCCGGTACCGCAAAGGGCTTTCAGATTATCTGCCAGTGCTGACACAACTTCAGAAAGTTCAGAATCTGGAGAAAGAGATGATTCAGCAAAAAACCGGGCTTCTGATCTATCGGGTGAATCTGCATCGCGCACTTGGCGGGACATGGACAGATTCTCTTACATCCGAAGGTTAATCAGCAAGCATTGAGATGAGAAAAACAAAATGACACAAAAAAATAAAGATAAAAGTCGAATCACCAGGCAGGATTCACTTGAACATCATCGCATAATACCGGGCATAATACCGTTTCTGGTTAAAATTTTGCTCCCTCTGCTCATACTCGGCGCGGGCATCACGGGTGCCGCATATATTCAGAAGAACACGTCCAAACCCCGCAGACGTCCTCCCGCGCAAATGACCCGGCTGGTGAATATTGAGCCGGTTCGCAGAACGGATGAACAGGTGGTGATTCAGGCCATGGGAACCGTGGAACCGGCTCGTGAACTGGTACTCAGGTCCAAAGTTTCAGGAGAGGTGATCTCGGCTCACCCTGAATTTACAGAAGGCGGCTTTCTTGAAGCTGGCGAGGAAATTCTGAAAATTAACCCGAAAGATTATGAACTGACTGTCACACAGATGAAAAGCCGCGTTGCCGAAGCTTCATATCAGATGAAGATGGAAATGGGACAACAGGATATCGCCAAACGGGAATGGGAGTTACTTAATGGAAAAAGCAATGACAAAGACGCTGACAAAGAACTCGCCACTCGCAAACCGCATCTTGAAAAGGCAAGGGCTGAACTCAGGTCGGCAAAGGCCGAAATGGAACAGGCAAGGCTGAATCTTTCCCGAACCCGTATTACCGCACCATTTAACGCTGTGGTACGCACAAAAGAAGCGGAGATTGGCTCTCAGGTATCTTCCGGGGAACAACTCTCAGAACTGACAGGTACGGATGAATACCGGATTCGGGTTTCCGTGCCTGTGGACAGGCTGAAATGGATTACCATTCCCCGAAAGGCAGGAGAACCAGGTTCTCAGGCCGTTGTGAAACACCATGACAGCACATATCAGCGGGAGGGAACAGTTATCAGGCTTCTGAGCGACCTTGATACTGAAGCGCACATGGCGAGGCTTCTGATCTCCGTAAAAGATCCGCTGGGTTTGGAGAAGACTGACACCGGAGAACCTCCGCTTTTGCTCGGCGAGTATGTCAGCGTTGAAATCAAAGGAAAAAAACTGACAGACGTTATCCGCATCCCGCGAACTGCTTTGCGGGATAATGATAAAATCTGGGTCGCCGGACAGGACGGAACACTTATTATCCGTCAGGTCAGAACCATATGGCGGGATAACAACTCGGTTTTCCTGAAAAATGGTTTGGAAAACGGCGAACAGCTTATCCTGTCTGACCTTTCCGCGCCAGTAAACGGAATGTCAGTTCAGGTGGCGGATTCTCCCAAAAGCGGCAAAATTCAAAAAAGAGACGAACATGATGAATGAACATAAAGAAAAGCAACACGGACCCGTCGCATGGATGGCAGGCAATTCCGTTGCCTCGAATTTACTGATGCTGGTGCTGCTGGTGGGCGGCCTGATGCTGGGAACTCAGATCAAACAGGAGGTATTCCCTGAATTCGATTCGGACAGAGTAAGCGTGACAGTATCTTATCCCGGGGCCAGTCCCGAAGAAATAGAACAGGGGATTGTCCTGGCTGTCGAAGAAGCATTGCAAGGAGTGGAGGGAATAAACAAAGTCAGATCCACAGCAAGGGAAGGTTCAGCAACAGTTACAATCGAAGCCCTGACAGGCGCGGACATGCAAAAGCTTGCAAATGATATCCAGAGCGAAGTTGACCGTATCAGTTCTTTCCCGGAAGAAGCCGAAGACCCTGAAGTATCTGTGGCAATTCGTCGCCGCGAGGTGATATCCGTTGTAATTTACGGAGATCAGGATGAGCGGGTGCTGAGGGAAATTGCCGAAACAGCCAGAGACGAACTGCTCCGAAATGAGAACATCACCCAAGTGGAGCTGGCCGGTGTCAGGGATTTGGAAATCAGTATCGAAGTTCCCCAGGAAAAGCTGAGGGCATATCATCTGACATTGGAACAAGTCGCACGACGCGTAAAGGAGGCTTCTGTGGAACTGGCAGGGGGCGGTATCAAAACCCGATCCGGAGAGGTCCTGGTTCGCATGAAGGAGCGCAGGGATTATGCCAGGGAATTCGCCCGGATTCCGATCATCACAGGCAAAAACGGTTCTCAGATGCTTTTGGAAGACATTGCCGAGATCACGGACGGATTCGAAGACACAGGGCGTTACGCCACTTACAATGGCAAACGCGCAGTGATGATCGAAGTTTACCGGGTGGGTGATCAGACCCCGGTTCAGGTTGCCGATGCGGTCAGAACATATTTGGAACAACTACAGGAAAAGCTGCCCCCCGGGATCCGAACCGGAATCCTGAAAGACAGATCGGACGTATATCGCCAGCGTCTGAATCTGATGCTCCGAAACGGCTATATGGGGCTTTCGCTGGTATTCATCCTGCTCGGGCTGTTTCTGGAAATCCGACTTGCTTTCTGGGTGGCAATGGGGATTCCTATTTCTTTTATGGGTTCTCTTCTGTTTCTGCCTATCCTGGGAGTCAGCATCAACATGATTTCCATGTTCGCATTTATCATTGCCCTGGGAATTGTGGTGGATGACGCAGTTGTCGTTGGTGAAAATATTTATTTTTACCGACAGCAGGGAGAGTCGTTTCTCAAGGCTGCGATTACGGGTGTTCGGGAAGTCTCCATGCCAGTCACCTTCAGCATTCTCACCAATGTGGTGGCGTTCATGCCGCTGTGGTTTGTGCCGGGGCATATGGGCAAAGTTTTCAAAAGCATTCCCGCGGTTGTGATTATCGTATTTCTCATATCGCTGATCGAAAGTGTGTTTGTGCTGCCTGCTCATCTGGGACATCAGCGGGAACGGGTTGAAAAAGGGCTGACAGGCTGGATGTTCCGTGGGCAGGCGCGTTTCAGCAACGGATTTATCCGTATGATTCACCAGTTTTACAGTCCTTTTCTGAAACAGGTGTTGAAAAACCGGTATCTGGTCCTTTCCATTGGCATGACGGTCCTGATACTTATTTTTGCCCTGGTAAAAAGCGGCCGTATGGGCATGACACTTTTCCCCAGAGTCGAGTCGGATTTTTCACAGGCAACCCTTGTTCTGCCATATGGCTCGCCTGTTGAAAAAACCGAGGCTGTGACGAAGATTTTAACAGATGCTGCCAGACAGGTGGCGGACGAAAACGGGGGAGACAGTCTGGTTCAGGGAATTTTTGCTGAGACCGGCAGGTCCGGCGAGCATACTGCAAGAGTAAGGGTATATATGACACCTCCGAAAAAGCGTCCCATGAGTACCGGCGAGGTTACCCGTCTGTGGCGTAAACAGGCCGGCGCCATAGTAGGACCTGAATCTCTGACATTCAGGTCAGACTCAGGCGGTCCGGGCTCAGGAGCCGCTCTGAGCCTGGAACTGAGCCACCGGGATATTAACGTGCTGGAAGCAGCCAGCACAGAACTGGCTGACGCGTTGAGCCTGTTTCCCAATGTCAAGGATATCGAGGATGGTTTTTTACCAGGCAAGCAACAGGTGAATTTCAAAATTCGGACTGAGGGTCAGGCTCTGGGGCTGACGGCTCAGTCTGTTGCCAGACAGGTACGTTATTCTTTTTATGGCAAAGAGGCAATTCGCCAGCAACGAGGAAAAAACGAGGTCACGGTGATGGTGCGGCTGCCCAAGGCAGAGCGGAGTTCGGAACATCACTTGGAAGAGCTGATCATACGCACACCCTCGGGCGCGGAGGTTCCTTTACGTCAGGTGGTGGATACGGAGCGGGCCCGGGCATATACAGAAATCAACCGACGGAGCGGCCGCAGAGTAATTACGGCCGAGGCAGATGTGAATCCGCCTGAAAAAGCAAATGAAATATTGGCTGAACTGAAATCCGATATCCTGCCCGAACTGACACATAAATACGCGGGACTTCAGTACAGTTTTCAGGGCAAACAGGCGGATATCCGGGACAGCATGAGCAGTCTGATAAAAGGGCTGCTTCTGGCAATGCTGTGTATCTACGCCATACTTGCGATTCCTTTCAGAAGCTATGCCCAGCCCGCCATTGTAATGGCCAGCATTCCTTTCGGGATCGTGGGTGCGGTGCTGGGGCATCTGATCATGGGTTACAGTCTGAGCGTGATGAGTATGTTCGGCGTGGTGGCGCTCTCCGGCGTGGTGGTGAACGATTCTCTGGTTTTCATTGAGCTTGCCAACCGCAGAAGACAGGAGGGCTTATCTGCCCATGATGCTGTTCATTCTGCCGGAGTTCAGCGTTTCCGTCCTATTCTGCTGACGACCCTTACCACTTTTGGCGGACTCGCACCCATGATCTTTGAAACATCGCGGCAGGCAAAATTTATGATTCCAATGGCCCTTTCACTGGGCTACGGTGTTTTGTTTGCCACTGGTATCACTCTTGTCCTGGTTCCGTCGCTGTATATGATCCTCGAAGATATTTACCGAGCTGTGCAGTTCCTTATGGGTAGCCGGTCAGATTTACGGATACAAGGTGAAGAGCAGGTGGGTAAGGATGTTTCTGAAAAAAAAGGTACTTTTATATCTTCCGATCCTTACCGGGTCGGAATCACACATGCGTCTTCAAATGGTATGGGCGGTTCCCCTGTCTATGTCGCGCATGGGTTACATGAACGAGACGTTCATGGCGCGGTGCCCGGCGCAGTGATACCCAAAACCGGCGATCCGGATGACTATCCCACTGGCCGCTGACCTTAGGGCATTGCGGATAATAACCGGCATGAATCCGGGTGATGTCCGACTTTGCTCGGATATGAACGATGATGGAAAAATCGGACCCGAAGAAGTTGTTTATATTTTGCGAAAAGTTGGCGGGTTCAGATAGCCGGCAGGTGGAAAATACTCCTGGAATGCTTGGGATTGATAAATCCCAAGCATTCCGGCGGACATGGTTCGATTTATTATACCCTCGCAAAGCAAGCTTTGCACTCCGCTGTATTAGGCGGTTTATACCGGTCAGATTTATTTGCAGCCTTATTAACTATTCGAAAAATATATAAAATTATAACACAAAAAAAGAACATCTTCAGATTAAACGCTCATGAAAAGCCGGGTTTTTTCATCACGGGGCATGAAAATATGCCGTTAAAACAGATAAAAACCCGGCTTTTCCGAATGTATTTTCACGGTAAAAAAAATAAGATATGAAATCCACACAATGTTAATATATTTTCCTCGAAATTCTCTCACATTCTGATGTTATGTTAAGGGTAAAGATTAAGGCTGCCGGGTGTTGATAAGGCGATAAGCCCCCAGTATCCTTGATGCTTTTTACGATTCTGTATCCTGACCGGGAGGAATCATAACATCAATGTTTCAAGTTTAGCTAAAGGAGGTATTATAAAATGAACCGAAAAATTATCATGGCAATTCTGCTCGTTATCGGACTCCTTGCTTCAGGAACGGCTTATGCCGATGAAAGAGGCAGGGGAGACCGCACCAGGCACGGAAAACAAAAAAGCCCTATGGGCCATCTGATGAAATGTCAGAAGGATAATATTCTTGCAGAGGTGCTTTCCGGGATCACAGGACAGCCTGCTGAAACCATCAGGGAGGAACTGAAGACAGATCGCAAGAGAGAAGTTCTGGAAAAATACAATGTGGATCATGAGACTTTCCGAACCGCAATGGATGCGAAAACCGTAGTGCTGGTCCAGGATGCCCTTGAAGACGGACGCATCACGCAGGAACAGGCTGATGATATTCTTGACAAAATGAATAATCGTCCCGAGCGTCCCGATCCGGACAGTACTCCTGCCGGAGACTGACAAATAAACTCCTCTCGGTCATAACAAGCCGGGTTTCTTCAGGAAACCCGGTTTTTTTATTCAGAATTTTTAACAACATCGGAAACCCTTAAATAAGGAATGAGGAAGATATCATATCATGAAAACAATATATCGGATTACCTTTTACGTTATTATGATCATCGGAATATTCGTTCTGTCAGCCGCCTGCTTTCAAGGTGCTCTGGCTCTGACTTCCGATTCTTGTATCAGCAACACGGAGAATGAGGGCCAGTGCAAGGACTGCTGCGACTGTCTGGACGGCGACGCTGACACGCGCAAGGATTGCCGGGACGCCTGTCCCACCCGGGACTTCACCCAGAATTCCGATTTCATCACATTCGATGCGCCGTCAACCCTCGGACCCGACGGGGATTATTCAGCGGATCTCGATACCGAAACCGAGTCGGCCTGCAAGGAATACTGCGACGGCTCTTCGGAACTCTCATGCGGAGACCGCAGATATTGCCGTGACGCATGCAACGCGGAATATTCCGGTGAGAATCCGAATAACGGAGACCCACCGGACGGAGATCCTCCCCCGAACGGAGACCCCCCGGACGGAGATCCCCCGGGCCCGGGAAACGGCGGCGGAATATCCACTGAGCAGGCCATCTCTGACGAGGCCCAGATGAAAACGATAGCGTTCAGCGGTCTGGGATTTCTGACCGGCGACCTCTGCTCATACACCTTTTTTCCTCCCGGGAAAGTCTCCGACTTTTTCGGGTTTCAGTATTGGCGTGACATCGCGCCCAACGGATTCGGGCACAACACGGAATTTGCAGGCAGAATCTCAGACGGCGTCCTGACGATCCTGACCGACGACCAGGTTCAGAAGCTGGTGGATATGGCAAACACCCAGGCGGAACTGGTTGACGCCTACGGATACAAGCGTTTCGTCCTGATAAAAGCGTTCCGCCGTCTTTTGGACAGGAACCTGCCTGACGGGGCCACCGGGCTGGATAAAGACGCGGTCACGGAATTCACGGCGGATTTGTATGCGATTGACGCGGAAATCAGTTACGAGCGGGCCAAAGTGATCGGCGGCATTGTGGCGGAACTGACCGATGCCCAGAAAACAGAACTGACAGAATTGCGGGATGCGTTTAACACGCTCTTTGAAGAGGCCGGCGAAGGAGGGAGCATTGCCTCAGAAGACTGGCCGGAAGCAAGCCGGAACAAGATAAAATTGGATGGCCTCACAGTTGCTGACGGGCCTGTGCTTGTGAGTACTTATGCGACCCAGTTGTTCAGTTGGTATCTGGGTTCGGTCGAAGGGGACACCTATTTCTGCCCGGAGCGCCACGGCACATATTTTGGCTCCTTCTACATGAAGGACATCCCGCCGATAAGCGCGAAGGAGGGCGTCACCATTGACACCAACCTGACCGCGGACATGGGGAGCGATTTCCTGAATGCGCTGGATGACACTCAGGAGGCCTTAGTGACGGACTTGGTGGATATTCAGAGAACCGATCTGAACAACATTGTTGAAAAGCGGCGGGAAATATCCGAAACACTGCGGCTTTTTATGGACGGCACATCCGCGGATGAGGACGACGTGCTGACCATGGTCCGGCAATACGGGGAGTATGAAGGTGCGATGATGTACCACTATGCGACCAACTTCGCAACGGTGGGAAACACCCTGACGGATGACCAGGCGGACGCGGTGATGGGACTTCGTCTCGATTATTATGAAAGATTTCCTGATTACCAGACAAATCCCAATGTGTATGACTGCACAGGAGCATGGCTGTACGCATCGAAATTGACCGAGATGCCTGATATTGAAAACACGGACTTCCTGTTCGGTGTCACAGACGATTTCCCGGAAGATACGGAAACTGTGGTACAGGACGGGGCGGAAATAACCAGGATCGCGGATGGCTTATCTTTTGCCGAAGGGCCGGCTGCGGATGCTGACGGCAACCTGTACTTTTCAGATATTCCGGCGAATCGGATCTACGCATGGTCAGAAGGCGGAGGGCTGAGTGTGTTCCTGGAAGATTCCGGGGGAGCAAACGGACTTTTTTTTGACAGTGAAGGCAATCTGCTGGCCTGTGAAGGAACCAACGGCAGGCTGGTCTCCATTGATCCCCGGGGTGAGGTGACAGTCCTGGCTGATGAGTACGACAGCAAAAACTTTAACGAGCCGAACGATCTCTGGATTGATCCCAAAGGAGGAATTTACTTCTCCGATCCGGTCTATAACACGTCGCTGGTACAGGATGGTGAGCATGTCTATTATCTCACGCCCAGACAGGATAATATCGTGCGTGTTGTCGCGGACATGACCCGGCCCAACGGCATTATCGGCACACCGGACGGCACCACACTTTATGTGGCTGATCACGGTGCGGGAGAAATTTACAAGTATGAAATCAATCAGAACGGAAGTCTGTCGGACAAAACGCTTTTTGTCTCCGCAGGATCCGACGGAATGACCATTGATGATGAGGGGAACATCTATCTGACAAACGAGAACGGGGTGCAGATATATGATTCATCTGGAAATCTGATTGAAACGATAAGTGTTACCGAGCCTACCAATGTCTGTTTCGGCGGCACCCGCGGACAGACACTTTTCATTACGACCCGGGGTTCCGTTTATTCCCTGGGAATGAGTGTGAGCGGTGCATCGTATGTCTGGAATACTGACGATGAAGGTAAAGGTAAATCCCACTCAGCAGACTATAACGGAGATTTTACCATGGAGTTTTCCGAATTGCTCCGCGGTATTCAGTTTTATAACGCAGAACAGTTTTGCTGCGGATCAGACTCGGAAGACGGATATGCACCCGGAGACGGTGACAGGGAGTGCATACCTCATTCGGGCGATTACAATCCGCAGGATTGGGCAATAGACTTCTTTGAATTATTGAGACTCATCATGTTCTATAACTCAGAAAACTATGCCCCTTGTCCTGAAGGTGAGGACGGCTTCTGTCCGGTGCTGTAAAAATTCTTGTAAGTACCCGGCCAAAAGTTTTCCTGGATTCTTTTCTCGCAAAGGCGCAAAGCTGAGTACAGAAAAATTTATGCCCGGGTACTTATCCCTGATACATCGAAAGGAGGTGAAAACAAAAAAACATGATATTCGCTCGGGATGCTTGGCTTCGGCGTGAGACTTCGGCGAGCTCAGTCGAGCCGTCGAATGATTGACAAATCCGAGCCATGCAAACGCCGGATTTTCCAATCCGGCCGGAGCAGAGCAGTTGACCAGCCAAAATGAAGATCATGACCCAGGTGAAGGAATGCTTTTTAACATCCAGTAGATCGAAAACTTTGGCAAACAGTGGATTCCGGGTTAAAATCGGAAGATATTCATCTTCCGATTTTCCCCGGAATGACAGTATGTTAAAGTGTCATTCCGGGGAAAATTAAAAAACGGATGTTTTTTAATTTTAACCCGGAATCCACTGTTCACAGGCTTAAACGGAGACTTTTCGATCTACTGACATCCATCAAATCTTGACTAATCAACATAATTTTGTCCGTAATCCCAGTTCGTAGTCCCGCCTTTAGGCGGTTCAGCACCGCCTAAAGGCGGAACTACGAACTGCGTCTTGGACAATCTTTTTGTTGAACTCTGTAGGAGGACACTATGAAATATCTTGCCAATTGCTTTATTTTGTTCGTGGGAATATCCCTTGTATCAGGGGTCTGCTGTTCGGAGGCCCAGGACCTGACATCCGATTCCTGCCTCAACAACACGCAGAATGACGGCCAGTGCAAGGACTGCTGCGACTGTCTGGAGGGTGTTGATGCGGACGCTCGTCAGACTTGTCGGGATGCCTGCGTCACCCAGGACTTCACCCAGAATTCTGATTTCATCACAGTGGATGCGCCGTCAACCCTCGGAGCCGAAGGGGATTATTCCGCGGCTACCGGAACCGCGAGTGAAGCCGAATGCAAGGAATACTGCGACGGAACCTCGGAAATCTTATGCGGAGACCGTCGTTATTGCCGGGACGCATGCAACGCTGCATATTCCGGTACAGATCCAGGAGATCCGTCGGATCCGGGAAGTGACACCAACATCTCCCCTGAGCAGTCCATCTCTGAGGAAGCCCAGATGAAAACGATTGCGTTCAGCGGTGTGGCATTTCTGACTGGCGATCTGTGCTCATACACCTTTTTCCCCCCGGGAAAGGTGTCCGACTTTTTCGGGTTTCAGTATTGGCGTGACATCGCGCCTAACGGATTCGGGCACAACACGGAATTCGCAGGCAAAATCTCAAACGCTGTCCTGACAATTCTGACCGAGGCACAGATTCAGAAGCTGGTGGATATGGCAAACACCCAGGCGGAGCGGGTTGATGCTTACGGGTACAAGCGTTTCGTCCTGATAAAAGCGTTCAAACGTCTTTTGGATAAGGACCTGCCTGACGGGGCCACCGGGCTGGATAAAAGCGCGGTGACGGAATTCACGGCGGATTTGTATGCGATTGACGCGGAAATCACTTATGAGCGGGCCACCGTGCTCGGCGGCATTGTGGCGGAACTGACCGAGGCCCAGAAGACAGAACTGGCTGCATTACGGGTTGAATTTGATACCTTGTTCGAAGATACCGGTGAAGGGGGGACTATTGCGGAAGATGCTTGGCCGGAAGCAAGCCAGAACAAGCCGGAGTTGCCGGAGTTTGATCCCTCAGTCATTGGCGGGCCTGTGCTCGTGAGCACCTATGCGACCCAGTTGTTCAGTTGGTACCTGGGTTCAGTCATAGGAGATACCTATTTCTGCCCGGAACGCCATGGTACATACTTCGGTTCCTTTTACATGAAAGACATCCCGCCGATTGAACAGAGTAAAACAGGTGAACCAGTCACCATTGACAGCAACCTGACCGCGAACATGGGGGAAGCTTTTCTGAATGCTCTGGACGACACCCAGAAGGCTCTGGTGACCAACCTCACGGATATTCAGAGCGACGATTTGGCAGGCATTGTTGCAAAGCGGCAGGAAGTATCTGAAAAACTGCGGCCTTTCATGGAGGGCACATCTGCGGACGAAGATGAAGTGGCGGCCCTGATTCGGCAATATGGGGAGTATGAAGGTGCAATGATGTACCACTATGCGACCAACTTTGCAACAGTGGGAAATACCCTGACAGATGACCAGGCGGCTACGGTGATGGGACTTCGCACAGCTTATTATGACGATTTTCCTGCCTACCAGGCAGATTCCACTGCTTATGACTGTTCCGGAGCGTGGCTGTACGCATCGAAATTAAGCGAGATGCCTGACATTGACAACACGGATTTTCTGTTCGGTGTCACAGATGATTCCGGAACGGAAGGCGTGGTCCAGGACGGGGCAGAGATAACCACAATCGCGGATGGGCTATCCTTCTCAGAAGGCCCGACTGCCGATGCGGACGGCAATCTCTATTTCTCAGATATTTCGGCGAATCGGATTTACAAATGGTCAGGGACAGGAGAACCCACCGTGTTCCGGGAAGATTCCGGAGGTGCGAACGGTCTTTTCTTTGACAGCGAAGGCAATCTGCTGGTCTGCGAAGGAACGAACGGCCGGCTGGTTTCCATTGACTCGGAAGGTAATGTGACAGTCCTGGCTGATGAATACGATAGTAAAAGCTTTAATGAGCCGAATGACCTCTGGATTGATTCCAAAGGCGGGATTTACTTTTCCGATCCGGTTTATAACGCGTCGCTGACCCAGGATGGTGAGCATGTCTATTATCTCACGCCCAAACGGGATAAGATTGAGCGTGTTATCGCGGATATGATCAGGCCCAACGGCATTATCGGCACGCCGGATGGAACCACGCTTTATGTGGCCGACCACGGCGCGGGAGAAACTTACAAGTATGACATTGCCGAGAACGGAAGCCTCTCGAACAAAACGCTTTTTGTTTCCGCAGGATCAGACGGTATGACCACAGACAGTGAGGGAAATATTTATCTGACCAATGAAAACGGGGTGCAGGTATATAGCTCATCCGGCACACTGATTGAGACAATAGCTGTCACTGATCCGACCAATGTATGCTTCGGCGGGGCTGACGGACATACGCTTTTCATCACGGCAAAAACCTCAGTTTACTCGCTTCAGATGCGTGTATCTTCTGCCGACAGCAAATCAGCGGCTTACCTGACCAATGCTATTTCCGCGTTGCAGATGATGGCGGGGAAAGAACCGGCCGCAACTGTCAGCAAAGAATCGGATGTGAGCGGGGATGACAGGATCGGGCTGGAAGAGGTTATTTACTGGCTGCGGAAGGTTGCAGGACTTTTACGATAGGCAAAACATACTGAACCCCGGGCGGCAGTGTAACCCTCCGAATAATTCAATCCGGTCATGCTTTCTCACACGATTGAAGGAACAATGCAGTTGTCCGGGGAACGGTTTTTCTTTCTGTTAATCCGAAAATATCGGAAAATCATCATAAAGGGCGTATTTACAAGTCAGGGGAGTGATTTTCAGTCCCGGATGGACTTCTGAAAACAGCCCGGCAATTTATTGCCGGGTGAGTATTCCGGATCATCATGTCCCGGAGGGACGGCTGAAAAGCTTTTCAGTCGTCCCTCCGGGACTCCCCCAAGTTGTAAATGCGCCCCATCATAAACACACCCTGCTCTCAGTCCTCTTTCCGAAAACTCACCTTGCAGAGTTATTCCGGGAATTCTTCGGCAAATACAACTTAAAACTTCATCACTGGCTGATCCTGAACAATCATTCCCACCTTATGAGCAGAAGCCGAAAAGTCATCTGCTACAGTTGTTTCGAAATCCTGATCCGTGAAAAAACGGTTGTGAAAGTCTGTATGATGGAACTACTATAATAACTTGGAAATTCGTCCCTGTGCCTGAATATTTTTTTTGAAAATTCCTTTGCTTTTATCGAAAAGTCTGTTATTTGGCATACAGAACTCCGAAGAGACGGATTGAGATAGACGGGGAATTATCAGTAGATGGAAATTCCCCCCCTTGAGGGGGGCGCAGGGGGGTGTAACTCTCTGAAAATACATCCCCCCGGCCCCCTTCAAAGGGGGAGTTTTCATCTGCTGATAATTATTCACGCTTCACGTTTCACGCTTCACGCTTCACGCTTCAGAAAGGAGATCATAATGAAAACAGTCAAATTAATGTGTATGATAATTTTTTCAGCAGCATGTCTCTGTTTCCCGTCAACGGGGGATGCGGGAAAACACGCGCTGGTTATCGGGAACGGCAATTACAAGGGCAATCCCCTGCGTACTCCTGTCAATGACGCGAATGTCATGACGTCGGTGCTGAAGGGTCTGGGCTTTTCCGTGGTGAGGAAAACCGATCTGAACCATAAGCAGATGGAAGACGCGATCCGGTCTTTCGGAACACGCCTGAGCGGAGGAGATACGGGCCTGTTCTATTTCAGCGGGCACGGCACGCAGATAAAAGGGGTCAATTTCCTGATTCCCACGCGCACGAGGATCGCGTCGGCAGACGAGGTGAAATACAAGGCGGTTCCCGCGGGCATGGTGCTGGATAAAATGGAAAATTCAGGGAGTCAGCTTAATATTGTCATCCTGGACGCGTGCCGGAACAACCCGTTCAAAGGGTTCAAAAGCCCGAACCGGGGACTTGCACCCATGATCGCATCCGGCGGAGAAGAGACCTTTATCGCTTATGCCACGGCCCCGGGAACCGTGGCGCGGACAGGGTTGGGATCTGAGAGCATTTACACAAAATACCTGGCAAAAGCCATGAAAACCCCGGGAATGAAAATCGAGGATGTGTTCAAGCGTGTACGCGCGTCTGTGCTGAAGGAGACATCCGGCGAACAGAAGCCCTGGGAAACCACTTCGCTTCTGAAAGATCATTATCTTGCGGGCGGAAGCATCATACGGGATGAGCCTGACAGATACAGCGGGCCCCGTACCGGTTCCCTGCTGGTGGAGACAAAGCCTTCGGGCGCAAGGGTTTATGTGAACGGTATCAGCAAGGGCAAATCTCCCGCGGAACTGACGGGGCTGAAACCGGGAAGGATGACGGTGCAGTCTGTCCTCAGCGGGTACAGGACTGAGGAAGAACAGGTCTCCGTGGAGAAGGGGAGAATACAGCGGGTTACGCTTGTTATGGACAGGATACAGGAGGAAGAAGATACGAAACCCCGGAGGTCTCGGACAGAAAGGAAACCTGCGCCGGAACCGGCTGTCACAGGGGATGTTATCAGGCTCAGGGGTCAGCCTCGAACATTTTCGGAACAAGATGTTAAAAAGATGCTGGCAAAACATAATTTTTTTGACATACATAAAAATGAGTCGGGTGATTTTGAAAATGATTTTGTGGAAAGCGGTGACGGAAAAACTGTGACAGACAGGAGAACAGGGCTTATGTGGCAGCAGTCCGGATCTGATAAACAGATGGTCGCAAAGGATGCGCAGGCATATATCAGAAAGCTTAACAGCAGGCAGTTTGCCGGATATTCTGACTGGCGGCTTCCCACCGTTGAAGAACTGGCATCCCTTCTGGAAAAAAGAAAGATGAGCGACTTTTACATTGATCCTGTATTTGATAGAAAGCAGCAATATTGCTGGAGTTCTGATAAACGTGCGTCCGGCGGGGCGTGGTACGTCTATTTCTTCTACGGCCGCGTGGGCTGGGACGATTTCTACCCCGACGGCTATGTCCGGGCAGTGCGTCCGAGACAATGATTTGGACATTTGACCATTTGAATTATTTGGTAATTTTGATTATTTGGTTCTTTGGTTCTTTAATTCTTTGGGGCGTAGCCCCCGCGCGTTATAACTACAAGGACAGCGTATAAGAAGGGGAAATGAGCATGTGCCTTCCTTTTCTTATACGATTTCCTTGTAGTTATGCTACACGGATTATGGATAAGCAGGGATTTTGTGCCGAGGGATAAATCCCCCGGCGCCCGGCTTTCCGAAACCTCGGAGGTCTTGTGCAGGTCTGAATCGGCCCGGAAAAGACCTCCGAGGTTTTCGATATATCGCCCGAAGAAGACGTCCGGGTTTCCGAAACCTCGGAGGTCTTGTGGCCTTCGCTACACGGATTATGGATAAGCAGGGATTTCGTGCCGAGGGATAAATCCCCCGGCTGAAAGGTGAAGCAGCCTGAAGGTGGCTGATTCTCCGGGCCGTGTTCAGGTTGCTTCAGCATCCTTTGGCTTTCAGCCGGGGGATTTATCCCTCGGCGCGCGGGTCTCCCAAACCTCGGAGGTCTTGTGCAGGTCTGAATCGGCCCGGAAAAGACCTCCGAGGTTTTCGGAATATCGCCCAAGAAGACGCCCGGGTTTTCCAAACCTCGGAGGTCTTGTGCAGGTCTGAATCGGCCCGGAAAAGACCTCCGAGGTTTTCGATATATCGCCCGAAGAAGACGTGCGGGTTTCCGAAACCTCGGAGGTCTTGTGCAGGTCTGAGTCGGCCCGGGAAAGACCTCCGAGGTTTTCGAAATATCGCCCGAAGAAGACATCCGGGTTTCCGAAACCTCGGAGGTCTTGTGCAGGTATGAATCGGCCCGGAAAAGACCTCCGAGGTTTTTAATCTTGAATCTCCCGCTTGTTTCTGTTATCTTATCCGGGAATATTAGTACAACAACTTGCCCGGGTCGGAAAGGACACAATGTAACGTAATCTTTCAGATTGCGTTCCCGCTTTATCTGTCCCGGCGCAATCTGAAAGATTACGTTACAAAGCAGGCTTCGCACTCCGGGGAATTTAACCCGGACATTAATTCTGAAACAGAGCACTAAGCGATAAAAATGAATACACCGTTAAATAATCCCGTTCCCGACATTGAAAAAGAATTCGCCCTGGCCCTTCAGTATCACCAGTCCGGGCAACTGCAAGCGGCAGAAGAAATATATAAGAAACTGCTTGAAATTCAACCTGACCATCCCGATGCCTTGCATCTGCTCGGGGTTGCTGCACATCAGACCGGCAAAAACGATACTGCTGAGGAACTGATCAACAGGGCCATCCAGATAAATCCCCTGAACCCTAATTATTACAACAATCTCGGGGCATCATTCAGGGCCCGGGGCAAACTGAAGGAAGCCATTTCATGCTATGAAAAAACATTGCAGGTAAGCCCCGATTATGCCGAAGCCCACAATAATATGGGAAATGTTTTCAGGGAAATGGGCAGATTGAATGATGCGGTTTCCAGTTACAAAAAAGCTTTGGAACTGAGGCCGTCTATGATGGGAGCCTACAAAAATCTCGGGGCAACTCTCAGGAACCAGGGAAAGCTGGATGAAGCCATTGAATATTATAAAAAAGCACTGGAGATACAGCCGGATCATATAGGTGTATATAACAACCTGGGAAATGCTTACAGGGATCAGGGCAGGATACAAGAAGCAGTCACCTGCTACCAGCGACTGCTGGAGATACAGCCTGACCCCGGGATCGAAGTAAAGAAAATCCTGGCAATCCCCCCCATAATTGAGTCAAAGGAAGGGATTGAGCAGGTCAGAAACCAGATCATCAGGGAACTGGATGCACTGCAAAAAAGAGGATTCCGCCTTGACAATCCGCACCAGCAGGTCGGAACAACGAATTTTTACCTCGCCTACCACGGATTAAATGACAGGGAAATCCAGCAGAAAATAGCCGAATTCTACCTCCGCTCATGCCCCGATCTTGCCTGGAAAAATCCGCATCTTGCAACGGACAACGGCTTCGGAGTGAGCTCAGACTTCGGCGAGATCTGTCGAACCGTCGAACAAAAACGGACAACTAACAAACACAAAATCGGCTTTGTTTCCATACACCTCTGTCACCCCACCCAGCAGACCATCGGGAAGCTGAACCGCGGGATCATAAAAAATCTGTCCAGGGACAAATTTCATCTCATATTGTTCCGTTTCGCAGGAAGAAAGCACGATATGGTAAAGACATTTGAGCCGGATGAAGTTGTTGTCCTGCCGGAGGAGCTCCACGGGGCACGCCGGAAAATAGCGGAACATTCGCCGGATATTTTATATTATCCTGATATCGGTATGGATTCCATGACGTATTTCCTCGCGTTTTCGCGCCTCGCTCCGGTGCAGTGTACCACATGGGGACATCCCGTCACCACAGGCATCCCTGAAATGGACTATTTCATATCCTCCGAAACCCTGGAACCGCCCGGAGCCGAGGATCATTATTCGGAACGCCTGGCCCGCATGAAAAGGCTCAATGTTTTTTACTACCGCCCGAAACCGCCTGGAGAAGTTCCGTCACGAGAGAAATTCAACCTTCCCGAAGGTTACAACCTGTATGTGTGTCCCCAGGCGATTTTCAAATTCCACCCGGACTTTGACGCCGCGCTGGGCGCGATTCTGCGGCATGATTCTAAAGGACTGATCGTTCTCCTCGAAGGCTCATACGCACATTTCACAACACTGTGGACAGATCGCTTTAAACGCCAGTTCCCGGATGTGGCTCACCAGGTGCGTTTCGTCCCTTTTATGAGCCACAGGGATTTTCTATCCCTCCTGATGCTGGCGGACGTACTCATTGATCCCCCGTATTTCGGGGGCGGGAATACGAGTTACGAATCTTTTGCCTGCGGGGTTCCCATTGTAACATGGCCAGGCCCCTTTATGCGCGGAAGGGTGACACTGGCATTATATCAGCAGATGGGCGTCACGGACTGCGTTGCCCATGACGGACAGTCCTATATAGAAATAGCGCTCCGCCTCGCGAATGATAAAAAATGGAGAGATGAAATCAGGAGCAAAATCAGTGCTCATGCAGATATTATATTTGAAGACATTGAAACTGTACGCGACCTGGAAAATTTCTTTGAAACCGCGTTGGAAAAAGCGACCCGCAATCCGCAACCCGCACCCCCGGAACCCGTCTCACAACCCGTAATCCCTCAACCCGCTCCCCCGTTCGACACAGAGGGAGAAATGAAAAAAGCAATTCAATATCATCAGTCCGGGGAATCCCGCAAGGCAGAGGAGATTTACAGGAAAATACTTGAAATTAATCCGAACCATGCGGATGCCTTACATCTGTCCGGAGTGGCTGCTCATCAGTCAGGAAAAAAGGAAATCGGTGCGGAACTGATCCGCAAGGCGATCCGGAACGATCCTGGAAAAGCATGTTATTACAACAGCCTGGGAATCACGTTCCAGGACCAGGGAAAACTGGATCAGGCCGTAGCATCTTACCATAAAGCACTGGAGATCAATCCGAATTTTGTCGAAGCTTACGGGAATATCGGATTTTCCCTTCAGGATATGGGAAAGCAGAATGAAGCAATAGCTTTTTATCAGAAGGCTCTGCAGGTAAGACCGGGCGATGCTGTGATTCACAATGACATGGGAACCGCTCTCCAGGATCTGGGCAGGGTTGACGAGGCAGCCGCGTGTTACCGGAAGGCCCTGGAGATTACCCCCAATTACCCCGAAGCATACAATAACCTGGGAAACGCGTGCAAAGATCAGAAAAATCTGGATGAATCCGTCTTATGCTATAAAAAGGCTCTTGAACTGAAACCGGATTACACCAAAGCCTACACCTGTCTCATTCGTCAGTTGCAGCAGACATGTGCATGGCAGGAACTCGGAGAATATCTCCCCAAGCTCGACGCACTCACAAAAGGAGAACTGGAAAGCCGTGCGAAAACCTCGGAAAGCCCTTTTATGAACTTGGCGAGAAGTACGGATCTGGCTTATAACCTGACGGTGGCAAAATCATGGTCAGACGATGCAGCAAGGCTCATGTCGGGTCATAATTTTAATTTTTCTTTTGACAACAGGTCATCCGGACATAAAAAGATTACTGTGGGCTATCTTTCCGGCGATTTCCGCAACCACGCGGTATCTCATCTCATGCTGGGTCTGTTCGGACTGCATAACCGGGATGACTTCAATATATTCTGTTACTCTTACGGAAAGGATGACCGCAGTGATTACAGGAAGCGGATTATGCAGGATTGTGATCAGTTCGTTGATCTGAGCAGCACTAGCCATGCGGAATCCGCAAGGCGCATCTATGACGACCAGGTGGATATCCTTGTCGAACTCACAGGGCATACAAAGGATTGCAGGTTAGGCATCTGCGCGCCCCACCCCGCTCCGATCCAGGTAATTTACCTCGGCTTTCCCGGGACAAGCGGCGCGGATTTCCTGGATTACATCATCACGGACAGCATCATAACACCCGAGGCCCACTCGCCTTACTACACCGAGAAATTCGCGTATATGCCCCACTGCTTCCAGGTGAACGACAACACCCAGCCCATCTCGGATACTGCATGGACAAAATCGGATTTCGGCCTGCCCGGGGACAGTTTCGTATTCTGCTCATTTAATCATGGCTATAAAATTGAGTCGGTAATGTTTGATGTGTGGATGAAAATTCTCCGCCAGGTTCCCGGGAGTATCCTGTGGCTTCCCAAGAAAAGCGAAACCGGAGAGAAGAACCTGAGACAGGAGGCCGGGGCCGGGAATGTAAACCCCGAAAGACTCTTTTTCGCGGAGCGATTGCCCACAAAGGAGGAATACCTGGCACGCATAAAGCTCGCTGATCTGGCACTGGATACACGACTCTATAACGGACATACCACAACCAGCGATGCCCTGTGGGCAGGCGTTCCTGTGATAACCCTCCAGGGGAATCATTATGCTTCGCGGGTCGCGTCGAGTGTCCTGACCGCAGTCGGACTGCCCGAACTGGTTACATATACGCCGGAAGAATATGAATCTCTTGCTGTCCGCCTGGCAAACGCACCGGATGAACTGCGGGCCATTCGGATGAAACTGGAGAAAAACCGTCTCACAGAGCCTCTGTTTGATACACAGAAATTTACCAGGAACCTGGAGAAGGTTTACAAACAGATGTGGGAAATTTTTCTATCCGGGGAAAAGCCGAGGCATATCTGCTAAAATGCCGTAGGGCAAGAAGGAGATTTGGGTCGGATCCCCGAATAACCCTTTTCTTATCGCCAGAAAACAGAAAATATGTCACACTGCGCATCATACAGGAACTATTATGAAGACAATCCTAAGCATGGGTTAAAGCCCAGGGGGAACATCGCACGTCGTCCCACAAACGGAGTTTTTGCCTTGGAAAATTCGGTTGAAATCAGCCAGAGAAGACGAATCGGCTATGATCCGGCAAACAAAGAACTGGTCATACTCCCGCTACATCGGACAGATGAGGAAAATTGTGTCAGGTACTATCACGGCTTTGTGATTGATGAACTTGCCCAGCTTAAAGGACGCCAACATATTATAAATGCAGCAAAAAAAGCAGGATATCAATTACCGAAAAAATAGTCAGGAGATTCCCAAAATGCCAAAAGAAATCAGTGAAACCGGAGAAATTCACCCAGGTGAAATTTATGAGGATTCAGCTTATCATCCGTGCCTGTGTATCGGGACGGACGGCTATGAGATATGGGGCGTATCTCTGATAGACGGATCACATCCCAGATGTGAGGATATCGCTTTCTCTGGGGTACGAAAGCTGACACCGGAAGAGGCATGGATTTGGCGAACCCAGGGGCCGCCGGATACTGATCTGGAGGAGAAAGATCGGTGGTGGAGAAAAAAAGAAGCTTCGGAACTCGAACTTCACACGGCATAAGTATTTATTTGATCATAATCAGTAGATGGAAACTCCCCCTTTGAAGGGGGCCGAGGGGATGTATTTTCAGCGAGTTACACCCCCTCTGCCCCCCTCAAGAGGGGAGTTTCCATATACTGACATTGAAGAACTGCGAAGAAACTCTTATTGTTTCCGATGCCCGGCTCTGTCGTACTGACCGAATAGGAAAATATTCAGGAAATCCTGAAACTTCTCAGTGATGATGACATCACTGAAAGCCCTGCAGCTGATTTTACCGGTGTAGAACACCGCCCTGCGAATTTTTGTTAAAATCAGAAATGAAACCAGACAAACATATAAAACCGGCCATTATACTGTCCCTGATATACATTATCGGAATCCTTTTCCTCGGGAACCATATTTTTTTCCTTTGTATCACAGCATGTATAATTTTTTTAAATTTTTATATATCATTATCCTTTCTGCTGAAACAGGGAAAAATCACTTCGGGCATAATCCTCCTCAACCTGGTTCAGTTGCTTCTTTTTTGCCGTCTGCATATCCAGATTTATAATACCCTGGGGCCGTCACATTATTCCTGGAATTCACTGCCCCGCTGGTATGACTGGGCCGAACTCATCGGGGTTCATGTTCTCCGAGCCGTTGACGTGATTGATTTTATGGAAGCCTACGGCATTCGTATCCAGAATATCAGGAATCAGAGCATTTCCTCTGGTCTCGCCCTGTTCGCCATGCACATCATGGTGGATATTTTCATACTGGGCGCTCTTTTTAACGCGTTGAGCCGCTGGTCAAAAAAATCGCCCACAGCAATACAATTCATGGAAGAAGTTGAAAAAACTGTAATATCGCCAAAAACTTTTCTATTTGCAGGAATAATGGTGGTCGGATATATCATGGGATATATCTTTGAATATTTGTCTGTTTACTCTTTTAAAATGCCGCTTAATGTCTATCGGAGACTTTTCAGTAATTTTTTCTTATGGCCCCTGGATAACTTCCTACGCGTTGCGGATTTCGGCGATGCGTTCCAGATTTTCGGCTGGCGGCTCCACAGCATGAAAACAACACTGAATTCCGCGACAGTAGCGGTTTATTTTCGCTTTATCATCGGGTTTTATATGATAGGAATTGTGAATCACTTCTATCTGCGTATCCTCGGAGGACAGGGTAAAACCGTGGATGATCTGGCCTCGATCTGCGTATCACACAAGTATTCCGTAGAAGAACGTCTGATTGCCCTCAGGGCTTTAAAAAAATTCGACTCGTATGCGGAACTTGTCATCCCCGGGCTTATCAGTTCTATGGAAGATGAAGAGATGCGTTATGATTCTGCCGAGATTTTCCTGGAGATCGGGCAGCCCGCGATTCATTCCCTTATAGAATCCCTGGCAGCCGGTGATGCAGATATCCGGGATGCGATCCATGAAATCCTGGAGAAAATTGACCCGGATTGGCCCCGGAGCAAAGGCGCTTGTCAGGCAATCCCGCATCTTGTGAAATCGCTGGCAGATGACAGGGGGCATGTCCGTTTTTTTGTCGCAGGTATATTAGAAAAAATTGATCCTCACTGGCCCCGACGTGAAACCGTTCGTCAGGCAGTCCCTCATCTGGCGAAATCGCTGGAGGATCGCCGGCAGGATGTCCGTTTCGCGGCTGCCTGTACTCTTGAAAAAATCGGCCCCCTGGCAGAGAGGGCTGTTTTCCGTCTTGTAAAAGTACTCGCGGACGAACATGAGGATGCCCGAAACGCGGCTGCGGGGGCATTGGAAAGCATTCGTCCCAGATGGCAGAAAACCGAAGATGCCTGTTTTGCCATTCCGCATCTCGTGGAAATGCTGATCCACGAGAGCAAGGATGTCCGAAACGCAGCTTCTGACGTTTTAGAAAAAATAAGTCCCAAGTGGCATCAGAGCGGAGGGGCCCGGAGTACGATACCTTATCTCACAACAATGCAGACATACGGCGAAAATGAGACAATGCGGCAGGCGGCTCGGAACGTGTTGAAAAGAATTGATCCCGCGGCTGAAAGCGAAGCCGGGGGATCAATCAACGGCTGAAAGCGGAAACCCCCTTAAGATATCTGGCTTCAGCCCTGAAATTTATTTCGTGGCTTACCAAATGGCCTATTATTTAGGGACTTACACATAAACAGAACGGAGGTAAATCGCCCGGAACCTCTTCATCGAAGACCTCCGAGGTTTCCGAAAACTTCGCGGACCCGATGATAGCAAAACCTCGGAGGTCTGGTGATCGCCCGGAACTTCTTCATCCGAGACCTCCGAGGTTTCCGAAAACTTCACAGACCCGATGATAGTAAAACCTCGGAGGTCTGATGATCGCCCGGAACTTCTTCATCCGAGACCTCCGAGGTTTCCGAAAACTTCGCGGCCCGGTGATAGCAAAACCTCGGAGGTCTGGTGATCGTCCGGAACCTCTTCAGCCAAGACCTCCGAGGTTTCCGAAAACTTCGCAGGACCGGTGATAGCAAAACCTCGGAGGTCTGATGATCGCCCGGAACCTCTTCAGCCGAGACCTCCGAGGTTTCCGAAAACTTCGCAGGCCCGGTGATAGCAAAACCTCGGAGGTATGGTGATCGCCCGGAACCTCTTCAGCCGAGACCTCCGAGGTTTCCGAAAACTTCGCAGGCCCGGTGATAGCAAAACCTCGGAGGTCTGATGATCGTCCGGAACCTCTTCAGCCAAGACCTCCGAGGTTTCCGAAAACTTCGCAGGCCCGCTCATAGCAAAACCTCGGAGGTCTGATGATCGTCCGGAACCTCTTCAGCCAAGACCTCCGAGGTTTCCGAAAACTTCGCAGGCCCGGTGATAGCAAAACCTCGGAGGTCTGATGATCGTCCGGAACCTCTTCAGCCAAGACCTCCGAGGTTTCCGAACTCTTCGCAGGCCCGGTGATAGCAAAACCTCGGAGGTCTGGTGATCGTCCGGAACCTCTTCAGCCAAGACCTCCGAGGTTTCCGAACTCTTCGCAGGCCCGCTCATAGCAGGTTCTCCGCCCTCTGCGGCTAATAAAAAAAATCCGTCAGAATCAGTATTTTTATGTCACTGATCCGTCTCTGCCCGAAGCATCTCAACCCGCTGCCCGGTTTCCGGTTTTCCTTTCAAAATCCTGCCAAAAGCTGTTTCAGGTTCCACAGAGGTAACCTCCAGCATTCCCTCCTTTCTGATCACCCTGAAATGCTGCCCGATTGCAACCCCTGTTTCCTGCCCGATGTTAAGTATCACCGAATCTTCATCCGCTTCTGAAATAATACCCCGGAGCGGGTATCGCTCTTTCAACTTATTCAATAAATTTTCAGACAACTTTTTAGCCATAAGGGATGCCGGAATCGCACTGCCAAAGGACTCGCTCACCGCGGCAGAGATGATGCCCGTTTCGGTCTCTGTCAGACGCAGGGATACCTGTGTCTGAGGGCCCGAATAAACAATCTGACCGGAAAGGATCAGCCTTGCGGCCAGTATTTTTCCCAGTGACAAGGATCTGTTTGGGTCAGCCAGGTCAGAGGTTCCCAGCTTTAGCTCCTCTAAGAGTTTGTATAGGATAGCGCGCTCCGTGAGCCGGACATGGCTGTGTTGAAGCAGCATATCCGAGATACCAGAGGCAAGCATACGGTCTTCTCCTTCCTGGAACGCGTATCCCCGTGTTTCAAAATCCGTGATCCACAATGTCAGGGGGAGAGAGGTCCAGCCGTCGGAGAGCGGGGATTTCTGCGGGGATTCCATGCGCGTCAGCAATTCATCCACCATTGCATCAATCCGCTCCTGTTTTTCCCGATCTTCGGAAATCAGGGCCATCCTGCGGGTTTCGTTTGCAAGGGATGCGATGAGCCAGTTCTCCGGAATCAGACTTTTTGTCTTGCTGAGAAGCTCCAGGCTCTCTTTATAATTTCCGCCTGCATTCAGCAGCATTGCACGGGACAGGTATCCGGACCCGCCTGATGCATCTGTTTCTGCTGCCTGGCGGTAATAATCCAGTGCCTTGTCGGTCTCCTTCCTGATGGAAGCAATACGCCCCAGTCCCACCAATGCCCTGGCTTTTTCCTGATTCGTCCCTTCCGAAGCCTCCAATGCCTGGTGATACTCCGCGTGCGCTGCATCCGGTTTTCCTTCTCTCAGGTAAATATCCCCGCGAATCAGATAGATAATCCCAATCTGGGGATTCTCATCTTCCAAAATTCCGCAGGCATCCAGGGCTTCCTCAAATTTTCCCGAGGCGTAACTGCTCAATGCAGCGTCCCTGTATTCAGAAATGTCTTTCCCTGACATGCGGATATATCCCCACACTCCGAGGCATAAACATAACAGCAGCAATGCAATCCGGCCCGGCCATCCCATGCCTTTTTTTCTTTTCATATTCTGAGAGAAATCAATAACCTCTTCCTGTGCCCTGATCTTGGTTCCCGGGGAATGCGGCGAGCCTGTATAAAGCCCGTCTCCACTGTTTCCGTTCAACCGTCTCTCTGATGCCCTGATCTGATCCATATAGCTGAACGTAGGATCACCGTACAGGAGATAGCTTGCCCAGACAATGGTTTCCTCACCGTATTCCCTGATCAGCGTCAGACGGGCATGTCGCATGGCTTCTCCTACGCTCATGCCTGAGAGAAGATGTTTGTAGAATTCCAGGGCAAACCGTCTGCTCGGCTCATCTAATATCTCCCAGAAAGTTCCTACATAATGCTTTACACCGGCTAAAACAAAGGCATTTGCCAGCCCGAATATTTCATCGTGAAAATGCTCCGTGATATCCCATTCCTCGGTTCTGGCAGACTGGCACGCATTTGAAAAAATAAGTGAAGGCATGGTTCCCGTGCCGGCCATCTTCATAATTTCGCTGGTTCTGAATCTTCCGCTGCTTAACCGCCACCCGCTTTCCCCGGGATTCTCAACATCATAGTCAGAATGCCCGGCATAGTGGGCAAAATCAAAATTCCTGATCTTTTCCCTGACGTAGTCAGAAGATATATTCGAGGTAAGCAGGGAAACATTGATGATATCCCGATGCCGGTCAAGATAATCCCGCATCTGAATCCCTTCGGAATAAGCGCCGTTCAGGTCTCCGCCGGGGTCTGCCATTATGAGCATCTTCAGGGGGCCGGAAAGGCTGCGGGATTTCCCGTTGCCAGGGACATTCTGCCGTGTCCTGACCAGCCGCCCCATGCCGAAACGCTGACAGAGAAACTGCTTCCCGTCGTGAAGCAATTCCCACGGCACATGGACCAGTGTATCATCAAGGTTCAGGGTAAGGTGATCTGCTTCGGTTCTCCTGATTTTTTCTTTTGCATTATGCGTGAGCAGATCGTCAAAAAATATCTGCCCGATTTCCCTGAGTTTTGCCAGGATACCGCGCGTAACACAGCCCCGGCGGTTGGCTTTGTTCAGGGTTTCCGCGATTTCACGACACCGGTTGTTGAGGGTTTCCAGAGAGACCGGTATCTCTTCATAATGGCGAACGGTTCCTGCTTCGCCTGTAAATTGTTCATATACGCTGATTTTCAAGCGGTCAGCGGACCGGGCAATATCAAGATGAAGCACAAGCAGGGCAGGGGGTTCAGGATTTCCGTTTTTTCCCTCATATGCCCGGAGCTTTGGATTCTCATCCGGAACGATATCTTCATCTCTCCACAGCACACGATACAGCTCTATGGGGTCAGCTTTACCTTTTAATTCAGCAGTATCATGGAACCTGCAAAGGAGTTCCCCGCTTCTGCAGACCCGTTGGAACACATTCCCGGAGATTAGAATTTCATCTTTACCTGCTTTGGACTGAATCCGTGATGCCACGTTCACCGCATCCCCGAAAATATCATCTTCCTCCGCTATTACATTCCCGGTATTGATGCCGATCTTGACATGAATCTTCTCCTCTGCATCCCGGTTATGTGCATACAGGGATCTCTGGATCGCTATGCCGGATCTGACCGCGTCTCCCGGGGTTTCAAAGGTCGCCATAACAGCATCTCCGATGGTTTTGACGGTGACACCGTTATGTTCCTGAACCAAGGGGAGTACGATATCATTATGCTTCTGAAGCATGACCCGCCCCCTGATATCCCCGCGAGTTTCCATGTACCGGGTATATCCGCAGATATCGGTAAAGAGGATCGTGGCTTCTTTTCTGAACTCTTCCTGTATGACCCGGTCCAGGCGGTCATGTTCCCTCAGTATTTTTTCAATACTGTCTGATTCGGCCATTTCAGGTTTCCCTTATTATTTATTAATTTCAAATGAGTATGTACCGATGCTTTCCCCTTGCCCGGATAAAATAAGCGTGTAATGATCCCGTGGAACATCTTCAAAAAGGACATACCCCTGTTCCATGAGGAAGGAGGAAACTTCCCGCCCGTCTTTTGTCAGGGTCACCCTGACATCCCTGTTCTCCTTTGCAGAATCATCCAGGCTGACCCGGATATTAACATTTTCCTTACCGGTTTTCTCAATCTCAATTTCCGCATCCATACCCTTGAATCTCTTTTTCACACAATCTTCAGATACGGTTTTCCCGTCTCCGCGGATCGGCATAAGCGCGGGTCTATTGAAGGTATCGGGTGTCAGATAATCTGAGAGCTTTGAGAACATATCCCTGACCGCCTTCCCTGCGCTGTTTCTGAATAACTCATATGGGGATACATTCAGTTCGGTTACAAGGTAAACGGCCGCCTGGGTGACTTGGTTCGGGGCAGGCTGTGCTTCAAATCGGCCAATGTCCCGTGCAAGACTTTTATTTGCTAAAAAAACCTCCAGGCAACTATCGCAGTTCGAAAGATGCGCCTCCATTTCAAGCCGTTTCTCAGCAGAAACGCGGCCTTCCATGTAATCGGCGAGCATTTCATCGTCAGGACATCGTTTCTTCATTTCTGACTCCTCTTTAAGTGGTTTAAAATATCGTTATACTGAGTGTTTGCATTCAGACAGTTAAATCCTCAATCTGTCTGTAACTATAGACACTCTTCAGGGAATTTTCTTTCACATTTCCAAATTTCGTTGTCATGGTTCTGTTCACTAATGGCTGGCATCAGCGTAATTGGCAATTTTGTATTCAGCATCTGAATTGAAAATCTGCTTTGAGAGAGTGCTGGAAACCGTTTTTGAACCTGTTTTTTCTAAGCCCAGGAGATTTCTGTAAAATTTATCGCT
>JAUCGG010000334.1 GCA_030378015.1 Desulfococcaceae bacterium HSG8 | reverse complement strand
CTGTTTCAAAAAAGTCCAGTGCAATTGGCTCACCGGTATATTTCTTCTCTTCAGCCACCGCGCCAAAATCTTCAGCCTCCGGAGCAGCAGAAGACGGTAGCGGAATGCCCCCCGAGAATTCACCAGGGGTGACAGGAGGCGCCGGAGCCATCTCCGCGGGCGGAGCCATCCCCGCGGGCGGAGGCTGTTCCGGTCCCTCTTTTAATTCTGCCCTGAGCTGATCCGGAAGGGATGCAGTTTCCTGCGGTTTTCCGTAATCCTGTGCAGGTGATTTCACTGCTATTTCAGGAACTGTATCGGAAGCCGCCGGCTTTTGTGCGGATTCTGAAGCCCGGATTTCCAAGGAATGGGGCGGGAGCGATGAGGCTTCGAAATGTACCATCAGCAGATGCTCCCCGGACTCGCCAGTCTGCTCCACAAAATAAGGCACTGCTTCCCGCAGGTCTATATCCAGGACAGACACATTCCCCGCTCCCGGTTCCTGTACAACAGGGGTGACCTGGTTCACCGCACTTTCAAAGCGGGTGGTGATCAGGGGACCCTGTTCATAGCGATACCCGGGGATCTTGGTATTGAAAAGCCGGAGTTCCAGCTTTTTATCGGCTGTCTGATTCACCTCATATTTAACGGGCCTTGATGTTTCCAAAATAAGGGAGGATTTCCCGGCATCCTCGGGGGCAAACGCGATCAGATCCACCCACGCAGGTTCTCCAGGCTCATAGCCCGAGGCCGCGAACGATTCACGGGATTTTATCCCTGGTTTGCCGCTTTTTCCCACATGGATCACAAGACCGTTTTTATCGGGATATGCTGAAAAATCGGAAAGCCAGGTTTTTTCCGTATCAATAAAAAAGCGGACTTTGTCCGGATAACTGCTGTACCGAACCTTTCTCACCCATTTGCTGTCAACAGGAAACTCATGGTCTTCATAGCGTCCCTCGATATTGGGGACATCCACGACAATGGTAGGGGGATTTTCGATAACAGAGGATTTATAGTCGGTTATGGCCCCGTCTCCTTTTATGGTGATGATCATGCTGTCTTCCATCTGTGTGGCATATACAGATCGGAGCTGCTTTGCTTTTTTTGCAGAAGGCTCCGGCGGGCTGTAACCCGCAGGCTTTTCAGCAATCAGCCTGACGCCCTCCCCCACATAAATCACAAGTCCTTCTTCAACAGGATGTGCAGAAAAAGCAGAAAGATATTCTTTTTCCGTATCCAGGACAAGGCGGAGTCTGTCCGGATACCCGTAATATCTGACCCGCTTAACCCATCGCGAATTGACAGGAACGCGTTTTTCACTTTTGTAAGGACTTTTTATATTAAATATATCAAAAACAATGCGGGCAGGACTCCCGATTGTAAAAGATCTGTAATTCCTTATTGAACCGTCTGCCCCTACAAAAACTTTGAGATTTTTTTTCATCTGCGTGGCATATACCGATTCCAGACGGGTTGCTTCCCTGGCAGTCGGCGATAACCTATAATCTGTAACCAGTTCTGGGTGTTCGGATTTCTGCCGGTGCCGGTTCTTTGAAACCCATTGCCTGGATTCAGGATCCCAGAATTCAAGTTCGGGCCTTTTTTCGGTTTCGGGTTTCGGGGTCTGAATCCTATTATCCGCAGCATTATCCGCCAGAATTCCGGATGAACGGGCCAAAGATATCCTGACGCCTGTGTCTTCTCGGGTTATTTCATAAGGCACGTCTTTTTCTAATAAAATTTCTACCCTGGAAGTGCGCCCTTTTTCATTCATTTCGGAGGCCCTGATCGAACGGACAAAGGGGCTGTCCGGCATTTCCCTGTCAAATTTCCCGCCTGATCCTGCAATATCCAGGGATGTTTCGGAAAAATAAAGGATTATAGCCAGCGGGAATGGCTGTTTGACCGAGGTATAGGTCAGGACCCGGTTTCCTTTCACCAGTATATCGGTGAAGCCGGATGATTGGGATGTGCTGATATCTGTAATAAATCTGGACAGATTTTCTTTAACAGGATAAGATCCCGCGCGGTCATCTTTACGTTCGGAAGCTATATCGGAGGCACATCCTGAAATAAGCAGAACCAGGGCGCAGATCATAACGTGATGCGTGAAACGTGATGCGTGATGCGTGATGATGTTTTTCATGATACTTCTTCTCCCAGAGGTTTGTCAGTTGCTGCAACTGACCACGGACAACTGGCAACTGACTTCATGATACTTCTTCTCCCAGGGGTTTGTCAGTGTTGCAACTGACCACGGACAACTGGCAACTGACTTCATAACACTTCTTCTCCCAGGGGTTTCGGAAGTTTTAACTCCCTGTCACGGGTTTTCACCTCTTCTGAATCCCCATCCTCTTGTTCATAAACATCTTCCTCCTCTTCCCTGACAACAACCCTGTCTCTTAAAATCGCTGCCACTCTGCCCCCGTGGATACCGATGGGGGTTCCTTCCTTGATGATGTATCCTTTGCCGGAAGCTTCTTCTACCATGGCCACCGTGCCCCCGCTCTGGGCATGGATAATTCCCACCAGTTTTAACTGGCTCAGATCAACTTTTTCAAGCGGTGTACGGGGGATACGTATTTTTCTCCTTCGCTTCTTCTTTTTTTTCCCTTTCTTTTCTTCTTCTTCTGCATCTTTTGCCTTCTTTTCCAACTGGGCTTTTGAGACGGGCTGTTCTTCTTTGAACAGAGGGGCAAACGGATCAATTTTACCTTTAGGGTCGTATGGTTTTTTTTCAGCGACTTCCTTTTTCTCCTGCGTGATTCCCCCGAGCAGCGCAACAGCATTATCAGTCCCTGCGATTCCCTTTGCAGATTCGGCATCGGTCTTTTTTGCATCGGTCTTTTTTACCAAGGGTTCTGACACAGGGGTATCCGGGGATTTCTGAGCCGGAGATCCTGGTTTGTCACTGGCAGGCCGGGCAGTCTTTTTTACCTGATCCGGTTCAGGTGCAGATTCAGTGAGTTCTGACTGAGAAGAAGCGTTATCTGTTTTTTGGACAACTGCCTTTTCTTTTAATGGCGGTGCAGGAGCGTCAGTTTTCGGGGCATCAGATTTTTTTGCTTGGGCGATTTCTTTTTTCTGATCCGTTTTTTTGGGTTCCCGTGGTTCGGCCGGGGCTGATGTTTCTTTTTCCCCGGCAGAGGAATCTTTCTGAATTTTATCGCCGTTTGTTTTCGGGGGATCCGAAGCAGGTTTCACTTCCTGAGCGGCCGGAGGGTCTGCGGGTTTCGCGACCTGTTTTTTTCCATTTTCCCCTTCATCAGCGCTTCGGGCCGACCCGTCATCCGAACCAGCCCCCGGCTGAAGTGCTTCAGGAGGTTCAGGAATCTTCTTCCTGACCACACTTGGTTCTGCTTTTGCCAGTTCCAGATTCTCATCTGTCCCCCCTTTCGGAGCATATCCGGAAGCAGTTTCGGAATCTTCTGTCTGAAGCATCCCCGGCGGCTGAGAAATTTTTTTCCTGACCACGGAGGTTTTCTGAGGCGGGTCATCCTGACCGCACCCGAGAAAAAGGAGAAAAAGACACAGTAAACAGGAAATGTTACGCGTTATGACATTACATTTTGAAATCATCATTTTCCTCCCTCCTTTAGTTTGTCAGTTGTAAGCGGTCAGTTGTAAGCGGTCAGTTGCAACGGACAGCGGACAACTGACAACTGACTATTTTGAGCCTGTATCTTCGATGAACTGATAAGTGATAGCTTTACATGCAACAACCAGTTCATTTTCTTTTACAGTTGACTTGCTTTTTCCTTTTTTCGCAGGAACCACCCGGATATCCTTTATATTGACAATCCTGGGCAGTCGCGCCACCTTATCAAAGAAAAGAACGCCATTGTGATAATTTCCCAGCACCTCGATGTCTATGGGGATATCAACATAAAATGCCTTTTCCTCTTTCTCTCCCTTTTTCTTCTTCTTTTTCTTCTTCCTTTTTCTCTTTTTTTCAGGTTGGAAAAGCAGAAACTCCAGCCCCGAATCCTGACCTGCCCGGGAAATACTTGTCAGCAGACCGGGGATCTCCGCACTTTCAGGAAGAGCCTTTTTGGCAATACTGAACTCCTTTTCAACTTCCCTCATCCTTTTTTCAACATTCTTCAGCTTTCCGGCCTCTTTCTTAGCCTTGGCAAGATCACCTTCGATTTTTTTCAGCTCGGTTTTTAATTTCTTAATTTCATCAAATTTAGGAATATAAGAAAAATATATGAAAGGTGCTGCCACAATCACGATACTCGCAACGCATATACCGATTTTAACGCCTTTTGACAGTTTTCCTATCTTTTCAACCAACGGAGCCAAGGATGCGGAAATGTCCATTTTATTTTTTCCTTGGTTTCTTCTTTTTATCGTTATCAGCTTTTTTGGGTTTTGCCCTCTGACAGGCAACCTGAAAGCCTTTCAGTTTGACGGCGGGCCGTCCCTTGCCCTGGCTGATCTCTTCTTCTTTCACATACACCAGTTTTGTATTGGCAAAGAGATTCTTTCCATCCGGAGCCTTTGCATCTTCAATATTGGTCATAAAATCAGCGACAGTCTTGTTATCCAGGGCAACACCCTCAATTTTAATATTTACATTAACATTTACTACCGTTATCGTCTTATTTTTCTTTTTCTTTTTTTTCTTCCCGTCTTTCCCTATTACATCTACCTTTATCTTTTTTTTCGTCCTCGTTCTTTTTTCTATTGCTTCAAAATACGTCAGCCACATCCGGTTTCCGATCAATGAATTCGTGAGGGTATCAAGAAGAAGGAAGGCTTCTTCGCTATCGGTCTTCAGTTGGTCTATTACCCCCATCTTCTTTTTCAACTCATCAATTTTTTTTCGGACTTCTTCGACCTTGGCAACTATCTTTTCATATTTTACAACTTCCCTCTGAGTCTTCTCGATTTTGGCGTTCAGGCTCTTTATCTGGCCGCTCAGATGAAAATGATACGCAACAAGACCTGAAAAAGCAAGCAGGAGAAAGCAGAGGAAAATGATAATATGCTGTAAAACTTTCCATTTTTCCCCTTCTTCACGATATGGCAGCAGATTAATCCGTATCATTTGTCGTTGACCCTTCTTAATGCAAGCCCCAGGCAGATTGCAGACTGGGGCGAAACCTTATCAAGCCAGGCAGGATCAAAATCACTGCCTACGGAAAGATTTTCAAAAGGATTGATAATTTCTACCTCCGATGATGTCTCTTCAGCCAGAAGATCACGAAAGCTCTTAATATTTGCCCCTCCCCCGCTCAGTACGATTTTCTGTATGGAGTCACCGGGATATGTTGAATAAAAGAAATCAAGAGCATGCCCGATCTCCGTACACCAGTCCCCCACGACTGATGAAACGATTTCAATAACCTCTTTGGGAGGAATTTCATCTGATTCATCATCCTGGTACATCTTTTCGGCCTCCTCCGGGGAGCATTCCATCTGGGAAACAATTTTCTGGGTAATCTGGCCGCATCCGAGCGAAACATCCCGTATTAATACGGAAAGGCCGCTTTTTAAAATATTCAGGGTTGTTTTGCTTGCCCCGATATCAATCAACGCCACATTTTCATCTTCTGTTTCATAATTTACTTCATAGATGTTTTGCAGCGCAAACGCGTCCACATCCACGATACGGGGTTTTAATTTGGCCATTTCAATAAGAGCTTTATAGTCGTTAACGATCTCTTTTTTCGCAGCAACCAGGAGCACATCCATCTGATCAGGATTATCTATGTTGTCACCCAGTATCTGACAGTCAAGAAAAACATCTTTAACGTCAAAAGGAATGTATGTCTCAGCCTCAACCTGTATCTGCTTATAAAGCTTGTCTTCCTTCATTTTGCCAATGGTAATTGTTTTGACAATGATCGAATATCCCCCGATTGAGGTAGCGACATGCTGCTCCTTTATTTTATACATCCTGAAAAGCCCTTCGATGGCCTTTCCCACAGCTTCAGGATTCTTTATAATACCATCTTCAATAAGCCCCGGTTCAATATCGCTCATACCGAACTTCTTGAGTTCATACCCTTGTTTAATATCAGTGATTTCAGCGACTTTTAAAGTCCTTGAACCGATATCCAGTCCGATCACAGAAATTTTCTTTTTCCCAAATGCCATGATATTCTATTAAACTCAACAGTGAATTTGAAAGTTGAAAGTCATTCCGTAACCTCTGAACGGAAGCCGATGATTCGGAAAATATTCGGTATCAGTAATTTCGAAATTTTATAAGAACTTACGACTGCGGAGCATAAACATTCATGATCAGGGCGACCCTGAAGTTTTTCGTAAATTTTATGTCATCAAATTTCATTCCATCTTTTATATTAC
>JAUCGG010000048.1 GCA_030378015.1 Desulfococcaceae bacterium HSG8 | reverse complement strand
ATCAGTCCGTTGAAATTCTCTCTTTCACGGACATCGGGAATGCGGAAAACTTTTTTGCTTCTCATGAAGCATTGTGCTTGTAACATACTGAAATTATTATCTGACAAACTTTATGTTAAAGCCTCTATCAGCAATTGTTTCATGGTGTGTCAGGTTCAGCATAAAAATCTTGTATGGAGAAGCGAAGATGGGGGAGCGTTGTTCAGCAAAGATGAAAGCAGGATTCTTACTTGGAGTCGGGACGGAACCGCCCGGGTGTGGAATGCTTCTGACGGAAAACCCCTTACCGAACCCATGAAACATGAAAGTTATGTCAACGGAGCGGTGTTCAGCAAAGATGAAAGCAGGATTCTTACTTGGAGTGCTGACGGAACCACCCGGCTGTGGAATGCTTCTGACGGAAAACCCCTTAGCGAACCCATGAAACATGAAGGTTCTGTATGGGGAGCGGTGTTCAGCAAAGATGAAAGCCGGATTCTTACTTGGAGTTCTGACGGAACCGCCCGGGTGTGGGATATTGGCGCAGATTATGATTTCCCGCCTGAGCATTTGCCCCTTTTGGTCGAGGTGGCTACCGGCACAGCGATGGACGACGCAGGCAATATATCTGTCCTCAGCAAAGACGAATGGGAAGCACGCAAAGAGAAATACATCGAAATCGCAGAAAACCACCTGAAAACCTGCAAATATCCTAAGGCGAATATGTACGTGAGGCAAAAGCGGGCATGGGGCTTAGATTAGCCGGGGGATTTTTAATTGCGATAAAAATGTGTTGTATCAGAAATCCCCCCCCTTTAAAAAAGGGGAGGAATTTACAAGCTGCTTACTACAACGAAATCAATTTGAGGTGCTTTTTAATGCAGGAGAGACGGGTTTATGCTTCTTTATCAGATAGCTCCGCTTTTTCTTCTTCTTTTCCCTCTTCCTCTTTCTCCTCCTCTTCTTCTTCTTTTTCCTCAACCTTAAAAACTGAAACTGAGTCATTCAACTGATCCGACATGCTGGCCAGTTCCTTCATGGAAATAGCTGTCTGACGGCTCGCGGCCGAAGTCTGTGAACTGATCTCCCCGACTTCCTCCATGGTCTTGGCGATATTCTCCGAGGCCCTGGCCTGCTGCTTTGAGGCCATGGAGATGGATTGAATAAGTTCTCCCAGTTTTACGGTGACATTCTCAATTTCTTCAAGTTTTTCGTAAGCCCCGTCAGCAAGATGTGATCCCTCTACCACCCGCTGAATACTCTCTTCCATACTGGTTCCGGCTTCGCTGATTTCCCCCTGGATATTCTTTATCAGCGTGTCTATCTGTTTTGTGGCATTGGTGGACCGTTCAGCCAGACGCTGAACCTCTTCAGCCACTACAGCAAACCCGCGTCCTGCATCGCCGGCCATTGCCGCCTGGATGGAGGCATTAAGGGCAAGAATTGATGTACGGTCAGCAATATCATTAATAAGCTGGACGATGTTCCCGATTTCCTGGGAGCTTTCTCCCAGCCGCTTGATGGCCCGGGCTGTTTCCTGGACATGCTCTCGTATGGACTCCATCGCACCGTTGGTGTCCCGAACCGCTTCGGCCCCTGATTTTGCATGTAATGTGGAATCTTCCGATACCTGGGAGCACTCGCCTGCATTTTCAGCAACCTGCCGGATGGAGGTGGCCATCTCATTAATTGCCGCTATGGCATCTGATACCTGCACTGCCTGCATTTCGCTGGTTTCAGCCAGATTTTCAGTGGATGCACTGACATCCTTGGACGTGGCGCTGACCTGAAGTGTGACATCTTTAACATTCCAAACTACTCGCCCGATCTGTTCTGCCATATCATTGAAAGAGTCGGCAATCGCGCCGGTAAAATCCTCCGTAACCTCGGCGCGCTTGGTCAGATCACCTTCGGCCAGTTCGCTGATTTCGGTCAGAAGTTTCATAACAGAAGACTGCATGGCGTCGCGTTCTTCGCTGCTCTGAATCAGGGATAGCGTGTTATCAAGCATGGCGTTGAGTGAAAAGGCCATAGTGCCTAGTTCGTCCTGGGTAACCACAGGAGTACGCGCCTCAAAATTACCGATACCGATTTCACCGAAAAGATCCATGATGTGTTCCACCTGGGTGGTAAGCCCACGGGAGAGTGCGAAAGCTCCTAATGCCACGGCAACAGCAGCAAACACGGCGATAAGAATACTGAACCAGAAGAGCCGCGTTACCGGGGCTTCAACCTCTGATTCGTCAAATTTGGCAATGACTGCCCATTTCACTCCTTTGGGATTGACTTCGGATGATGGAAAAATGGTAACAGGCGACCATGCACTCATCACAGGAATCCCTCGATAATCATCGGCTCCCCTGATATCTTTTCTGCCAGCCAGGGCATCTCTGGAAGCCTCTGTATCCGCTTTTCTTTTCGGATTCATGACAGCATCCTTCCAGAAAATGGACTGACTCCGGAACATCTTGTCAGGACCCACAAGGTAAGTTTCGCCGGTTTTTCCCAGACCTGTCCGATCTGACATGACAGCATTGATCTGTTTCACGGACAACTGGGCTGCCAGCACTACTTCCACATCTTTTTTATCAGACAACACCGGCAGAGCAATAAATGCGGCAGGTTCTCCTTTGAATGCTGCCTTTTCACCCTTCCTGGCAGGAGTATGCTTCTTAAAGTCAGCCATTCCGAATCCTTTTTTCTCCAGGACATTTGTGATCAGTTTGCCCAGGTTGGAATCCATATAAGGGCCGGTCATTATATTGGTCTGGTATTCCTCTCCCTTTTCAACACTGAAAAAAAGATAGCCGTCCGGGTTGATAAGGTACAGGTCAGTATAGCCGTACCTTTCTTTAAATTTTGAAAAGAAATCTTTATCTTCACCCTCTATAACGGGGACAAATGCCTCACTCACATCTATCTCGGCCAGCATGGCCCATACCACCCCGTGAATATTAACGGGTGTCCATGATGAGAGCGTGTATTCACCCCGGTAATCAATGATCACTCCCTCACCGGTCTTACCGGCCAGGCCCTCTGAGACTCCCATGGTATCAACCACAAATGCCGGGTTCATAACAGTGCTCTCCCTGATATGAACAGAGTCTGAACGGAACAGCCTGTCAGGGCCCACCAGATACGTTCCGCCGGTTTCTCCCATGCCTGTACGCTCCTGCATGATGGAGTTAATCTGGTCAATAGAAACCTGAACCATGACAACCCCGATGGTTTCCCCCTTGTCCTTTATGGGGGCTGCGATAAAGGACGCAGGTACGCCGCCTGCCGGTTCATACTCCCCGAAATCCTGGAACACAAGCCCTGTTAATCCTTTCTGAAAAGCCTGTCCCGCGGGGCCGTCCTTGAGATCGCCTGTTTTAAGGTTCTGCCCGAGATCGGATTCCTGGGCCGCGGTGTAAAGGATACCTCCGTCAGTAGAAACAAGAAATGTATCATAGTACCCATAGTTTTCAGTAAAATTCACAAGAAAAGAACCGTAAATCCGTTCCATGTTTCTCCATTCAGGAGTACCGACAGAACCGGATTTTTTAAAGGCAGCCATGGTTTCAGCCATAAGAGGCATTTTTGACAGGATATTAACATTGTTCATGCGCTCGTTAAAATAGCTTTCGATCAGACTTTTTTTCAGCTTCTGCATGGATGCGAGCTTTTTGAATGCCTGATATCGCAATGTCCGAACGGTTTCCTTCAGGACATTCATGTCGCTATGGCGTTCCTCAAACTGTTTCCTGATCGCATTGGCCTTGCTTTCTTTCAGAGCCTGCAAGTTTTCAAAGGTTTTATCCCTCAGGGCATCTTTTGAGAGTTCATGGGCAAAGAATCCTAGAATAAAGAGAGGAAAGACCCCCAGCACCAGAAGCCAGACCATCAGTTTGTTGCGGATACTTTCGTTAATTCCTCTGAACAGATTGAGGATCGGAGCCAGAAACTTTTTTTTGCGTTCCATTAAAAAACCTCCTTATATTGATATCGTGAAAATCGAAGCATGGGTGAAAATCCCCCCGGCCCCCTTTAAAAAAGGGGGAGAGACACACTACTCCCCCTTTCTTAAAGGGGGCCGGGGGATTTTCAGGTTTTTTTCAAGTCTGTTATCAACTTTTAATTAATTCAGCGACATTTTTCAGTAATTCATCGTGATCAAACGGTTTTGTCATATATCCGTCCGCTCCCTGTTTCAATCCCCAGAAACGGTCACTGTCCTGGGTTTTGCTGGTCAGCATAAGGATTCTGATATCCTCGGTATCCGGAGAGGTCTTCAACTGCCTGCATACCTGGAAACCGTTTTTCTTAGGCAGGATAATGTCCAGCACAATCAGACGGGGATGCTCGGAAACCGCTTTTTCCAGGCATTCTTCGCCGTCAACAGCAGTAATAACCTGATATCCCTCACTTTGCAGCAGTTCTGTAAGCAGACGCAAATTGGTTGGGCTGTCCTCCACGACCAGAATTACATCATTCGCCATCCTTTCCCTCCTTTTGTTACGTCAGAAAGTCGAAAATCTGTCAACCTTCCGAATATCAGTTTCCGCCTATTTAAGTACCTAACCAAATATTTTGTAACATTTCCGAATGACAGTTGCGGTCTGCCCCGGAGGGGCATTGTCAGCATAGCCCGGGATTTTAATCCCGGGTCAGATAAACCCGCACGATTCCGCCCCGGAGGGGCGATGTATGTCTCATTCCGTCTCATTTCAGGCACACATCGCCCCTTCGGGGCATCGGGAGTGAAATTATGTTACAAAATTTTTGATTAGGTACTTATTACTTATTAAAGCTGTCCAACAGATCCTGAACTGATGAAATACTATAATGTTCCGGCATCTCAGGGCCCACCACAGCAATTGTAATTTTTCGGAGCGCATCTGTCAGGCTCTCATCAGCCATGCGTCGGAACACCCCCGCGTCCACTGTTTCAATATGACTGAGAACATCTTCAGTCAGGATATGCCGCCCGAAATAGAGTTCCTGGGTTGCCAGGCGGCTCATCCTGGTACCCATGTTTTCACCGCTGATAATATGCTGGCCGCGAATATTCATTTTGGCTTTCCAGAATTCATCTTCATCTGCCGCATCATCCCCGGTCATCAGCTTCCATAATTCAACAAGGGTCAGCCCCAGGACCTGCATAAGATATTCCGGAGATGTGCTGCCCTCAATGATCAGCATCCCGTCATCCTGATAAGCATGATAATCGGAGTCAATTTCATAAACCAGCCCCCGCTCCTCCCGGATGCGGCGGAAAAGCCGAGAACTGATACCGCTGCCCAGCACGTTATTTAAAACATACAGGCCGTAGCGATCCGGATGTGCATATGGTTTAGCGCGTATACCTATGGAAAAATAGGCCTGGGAGACCGGCATATGTTCGATGACCACTCCGGATTGATAAGGGACTTTCTCCTGTACTTCCTTTCCGTCAGGTAAGGGCGGCGGATGTAACATTCGCCAGAATGCATCTCGTACCTGGGCCACAAAGTCCTCATGTTCCACATTTCCGGCACCGGCAATAATAATGCGAGTCGGGAGATAATTCTCATGTACAAAATAAATTACGTCCTCACGGGTGAGCATTCTGACGCTGTCCGGGGTTCCGGCAATCGGGCGCCCGAGAGGATGACCGGACCATGCAAAAGATTTCAGAAGATCGTGTGCCCGTTCATCAGGAATATCCCGGGAACCATCTATTTCGCGCATAATTGCAAGCTTTTCCCGCTCCAGGGAGTCATCGGGAAAAATCGAATTTAAAAGAATGTCTCCGAGAAGATCAAGAGCATAAGTATGATAATCATCAAGCACAGTGGCAGAATAGCATGTGTAATCCCGCGTAGTGAAACCGCCCATCTGTCCGCCGGCCGAATCTATCATGCGGGCAATCTGAATAGCGTCCCGACTGCTGGTACCTTGAAACATGATGTGTTCTACCAGATGAGCCAGGCCGCTCTGATCCGGGGCTTCATCCTGCGGGCCTGCGTCTATCACAACCCCCATTGATACAGAGCGTACCGAATCAACAGTTTCCGTCACAACCCGTATGCCGTTTTCCAGTATTGTTTTTTTATACATGTGGTTCTCGTGAAACGTGATGCGTGATGCGTGAAACGTGATGCGTGAAACGTGAAACGTGAAACGTGGTGATGCGTGATGCGTAACGAGTAATGCGTAATGAACGATTTCTTCTTTCTAATTTTACGCATTACGCATTACGCATTACGTTTCACGTTTCACGTTTCACGAAAATATTGAAAACATATGAACGACGACCAGATATCCTTCCTCCCATTCATAAACCCCTCGAACCAGGTCCCTTTTGGGAATCCATCCGACAGATGACACCGGTGTGCATGGAATGGGAAGAGAAACCATGCGGATGGTCGGTGCAACTCTCAGCATTATACGCCCTTCTTTTTTACGCTTCTCAGCATAGGATAAATGCTGGGGATTCTCGGCAGAAACAGGTAAAGGGGGATTCTCGACAGGGGAAAACGGCGGAAGTATCCGAACGGTTATCAGCCGTGTGGAGAGGAGCCTGAAGCCGCTTTTGTCTGGCATCGTTTCCATTCCCAGGAGTTCCTCCAGGGATATTACAGGTACAACATGATTTCGCCAAAGGGTAACTCCTTCGATATAGGAGGGTGAAAAAGGGACCGACTGCACAGATACCTCATTGATAATCTCTTCCACCTGTCGTATGCTGAATAAAAAATATATCTGACCGTCCGAAATTTCAGCCGGGCTCATAGCAGGAAAAACAACGACTTTCCGGTCTGTCCGAGACACAAAACGCGGAATACGGTTCCCGATATCAGCACCGGCTTCCGGATTTCCGTTTTCACCCTGACCGGTCTTATTGTTTTCTTCCATGAGTCCGCCCTTCTTCCATTCTCTTCCTGAAAATTTTTTCCACTTCTCCCATTTTCCGAGCCACCGCTTCTTCTATCACCCGTGCGGAAACCCGGACAATCATTTCCGACATCATATCTTCCTGAGCCATACGAGTTAAGAGGTCTTCCAGTTCTTCCGGATCAAATGCCCTGGTCTGAACACCCGGTTCTTCCTCTGTCACAGGTGAAAAGGCAGTCTGTTCGATTCCCTCTGGATTCAGCAGGAGAATAAGATGATCCTCCTGTTTCAGCACATGGGGAAAGCAGCAGCGTGAACGCTCCCTGAATATCGGAGAAAGCGGTTCAATCTGGTCATTTCCGGCCGAAACCACGCGGTTGACATGATCCACCTTCAGCGCTAAAGAATGATCCTGAACTTTCAAAAGCATCACTTTTTTAGCGGTATGTGAAAGCGGAGTTTCTCCCAGTATGGCGGAAAGATCGTACAGCGGAATTTTGCCCTCTGCCTGTTGCAGGTGGCTTTCACGTACTACTTCTTCAAAAAGCATTTCTTCTTCCGAAAGGGCATTTGCGCCATGTATGCTTCTGACAAGCGATAAATCCAGCCCGAGTTGTCTGTTTCCTACCTGAAAAATCAGCAGTTCTTTTCTGTCGTTCGCCATTGTTAAAGTTACTCTTACATAACGATGTGTGCGGCTCAAACCACTCTTTTGCTGCACGGATTAGCGATAATAAAGGATTTTGTGTCCTGCTCCGTTAACCTGTTGAAATTATACATGCGGGATGGAACTCCATCCTGCTGAATCTGTGAATGAAAGGACACGAAATCCTTTCTTATCGCTAATCCGTGTAGTTATCCGTCCCCCCGCCTTCTGAGCAGCCATCGGCCGATCTCAGCAGGGGAGCCTACACGTTCCACAATTCCCTTTTCTATTGCGGAAGCTGGCATGGAGTCAACAACACAGGTTTCTCCTGACTGAGCAAAAGTATTCCCGCAATGATGGCTGACCGCCAGCAATCCCCGGGCTCCGTCATTCCCCATTCCGGAGAGAATGACCCCGGTTGCATAGCTTCCGAACACCTGGGCTGCGGACTGCATGGTGACATCAACGGAAGGGCGGTGCCCGTTGACCGCCGGTGTCATACTTAGTTGTACAGTTCCGTTGGGAAGTATCAGAAGATGGCGGTTTCCCGGGGCTATAATCACTGTCCCCGGGTACAAGGCATCTCCCTGCCTGGCCTCCCGTACAGGAAAAGAAAATATTCTGTTGAACTGTTCCGACAGGATCTTTGTAAATCCTTCCGGCATATGCTGAACAATCACAAGGGGAAAGGGAAAATTCCTCCCCAGTGAAGACAGCAGAGATTTCAGTGCAAGAGGCCCTCCTGTGGATGCACCGATCACGACGATCTTTGAGGCCGGAGACTTGAAATTCGAAACCCTGTGTCTGACCTTTGACAGGTGACTCCGGTTTCCTGTTTCCGCCTTTAACCCCTCATGTTTGAACTCCCGCCTTTTCATTGACGGGATATATCGGATAACCTTTACCCGCGAAGCAGATCTGACTTTGGCGATGATCTCACGGCGAAGAGAATCCGGAGAAATTATCCGGGTCGGTGAATATTTGAAAATAAAATCCACCGCACCGAGTGAAAGCCCTTTGCCCGTTATCCGGGCTGCTTCTTTACTTTCCCCGCTGATGAGAACCACTGCTACAGGACATTCAGCCATGATGCATCTGAGAGCGTCAAGGCCGTTCATGACCGGCATATTCAGATCCAGAGTCAGCACATCGGGTTTTAATGTCTTAACGGCATCCAGGGCCTCCTGGCCGTTAAGAGCTTCCCGGACAACCCGGATGGCCGGATCCGATTCAAGATATTTCGTAAGCAGACGGCAGATAAAAGGGGAGTCGTCTGCCACCACCACGCTAATAGATTCAGACATTTGGATACTGAAAATTTGAAACTTGAGAAATAACGGACACCGGATGTCGGACCGCAGACGCCGAATAATCGGGATCCCAGTTTCCAGTCTCCATTTTCTATTTTCCACAGCAATGCTTATATTTCTTACCGCTTCCGCAGGGACAGGGTGAATTTCTGCCGACTTTTTTCGTTGTATTTACAACCGTAAAACGTCTTCTGACATTCCTGAATCTCTCCTCGTCATCCTCGTCATCCTCGTCGTCATCATATTCATCATCATCATCATATTCATCCTCATCGTCGTCATCATCATCATCATCCTTGTAATGTCTGGGATATATTCTCGAAATATGCAAAGCCCGAACCACAGGTTCGCCAAGCAGCAGTACAGAAGCAATAAATGCGAAAACAAACGCGGCTCCCATTGACAGTATGGATGATTCAAACAGCGTCAGGGGGAGTATCAGAGACAGGAGATAGCCTGCCCCGATAAACACGACCGTCGAGATAATAATCAACACGACGATCAGAAGCAAAAAAGCCAGGATTTTGATAAGCGTTGTCATAGAGAGATTTATCTCCTTAATTTATTTATGTGAAAGCCCCGGCAACGGAGTGCTGAAATGAAATTTTGGCATTGCGTAAGCGAGCGAAACGAAGCTTGCGCATACATTCTCAACTGAAGCAGAGAGACTTTCATTCTTCGTTGTGACCGAAATTCAGTCCGTTTATGTGAAATACACATTTTTCATGACCTGGGATTGACAAATCCCAAGCATTTCAGGCGGATTTGTCAATCGTTCGACTGAACTCACGCCGAAGCCGCCCGGAGCGGTTCATATCTTTTTCCATCTCAGCATCAGCAGGCGAATCAGTACATCAGTCAATCTTTTTTGCAAATTTGGAAATAAGTTCTGAGCAATCTGTTTCGGTACCATTTTTATAAAATCTTATGTTTCCGCTTTCATCGCAAATCCAGACTTCCGATGCGCCTTTTGCAAAGTATGAATCTGATTTTTCCTCCAATTCCTTACGTGTGTTTGAAGGAGATTTGATTTCTACGACCAGTTCCGGGCATTGGCTGTATGGTGTTTCATACCCGTGTTTTTTGATAAACTCATCCGAAGCCCACGCCACATCCGCCACCTTGGTTCCTTTTCTTGTCTGCACAGAGCATTCTGAAATAATATCTCCGTCTTCTCTTATTTTCCCTATCAGTCGGATCAGCCTTGCCTGATATCTGCCATGTTTATTGGAAGCCGGACTCATAACAATATTTCCCCATTTATCCTGTTCTATTTTGTAAGGTAAGTCCCGGAGATGCTGGTCTTCACAAATTTCAGGCCATTCCATTTTTACCTCCTTAAAAATTCCGGCTTAATTCGGCACACCTGAATTTCAAAATTTGTATGAACATTCGGGCTGTGCCCGATAATTGTCCGCCACAATAAAATTGCCCAGCCTTCGATATTATGATCAGCTAAGATTCGGATAGGTTCAGGTATAATGTGGTCCGGGTTCCGCAGATTGATAATCCCCGGCTGGTTCTGATTATCGTGGGTTTTATATTTCCAACCAGAAAAATTTCCTTTCATGGTTCACAGTGATAAGAAAGCCAGAAAAACCATTGTCATTAAGGTAACGAGGTCTGTTTATCTTCCAACATGGATTGTCCTGAATATTTCAGTCATTAAGCCCGCTCATAAGTCATTCGCCTGATGTCATCAACTTTGTTTGGTTTTTCCAGCGGATGAGACAGAGCGGTAATTTCAGGCGGACTACCGGGTCAGAATAAGCTGCTTTTGCTTATCATTTTCAAAGAAAAAATTATATTCTTCTGTCAGTTCTAAGTGATATGCCAGACGTTTAAGATTTATTCTGTTTAACAACGCAACAGTAACCGGACGTTTGCTATCTTTGAAAACGATAGAATCAATAAAATCACCTGCTATTTTTGAGGACAGTAATTTATAAACAAATTCAGCTTTTTCTTCGGATTCAAAACTCATCATATAACAGGTATCATCTAACACGACAGGCTTTTCCTTAAACGGGCCGATCAGTTTGAATTTAATATTTTTATACATACCTGATATAACAATTTTCCAAGGCTGAAAACTGTAATCCCCGACTCCGAACACTGAAAACCGAGGGGCATTTTTATAAATAGAACTTTTTCGGGAAGCCAGTTTTTTCTTATGCGACTGTAAGTATGCCCAGGTTTTGGGAGAAAGAATCCTGATCGAATCTGTTTCAACACCGATTTTTCTCTGCGTAACCAGCATATATTTTACAGGTTCTTTTAATTTATCATTTGCAATGTGTGAACTTTTATACATCGGGTACAAATAGTCTTCGGGAATGTCCGCTTCTTCCTGAAAGCCGTTAAGCAGTTTATCTCCTTTCAGTTTAAACTCCATTACTTTTGAACAATCATGTTTTATACCTGATCTCCAGGGTATCTCTGATTTTGAATCAATGTCTTTAAGCATATTATATATATTTATATCCGCAACCAGCTTTCCGTTTGCATATCCCATAGTTTTTATCGGGTACCGGGTTGACAGAGAATCATATATTGGACACACATATTCTTTTGAATGTTCGGAACTGCCCTCCGCACAGAACAGACAGGCGTCAACATTTACGTCAAAATGCTTCTTTGCCTCAATATTATAAATATTCAGATTCTTTATTGATAACCTGTTTTTGCATATATGAAGAAATACCTTTCTTGCAACAGACGTTTTTACAAGAAAAGACATCGCAGCTTTTTTTCCCGAAATATATTCTGCTATTTTTATCAGCATCCATTCGGATATATCAAAATTGCTTTTTCCTGTGATTGCTTCAAGACCTGCATGGCTTTGGAAATTTGTTTTCTGCGGCAGATTTTTACTGCCGATCCGCCCTAATTCGGAATTGGTAACCCACGGAGGATTCCCTATGAAAAGTACAGACTCTTTCAAATCTTTCGGCAATAACGACCAGTCAATAAGAAAAAAATTTTTTTGAGTGATATTTATTTTTAACTTTTTATTATTATACGAAATATCTTTTAATATTTTTATGTACTCTGGATTGATTTCCCATCCATATGCGGATTCAAGATTTCCTTTTGCTTTTATAGAAGCCCTGATAAAATTACCTGTACCACAGGTAGGTTCTACTATTGACTTTACATAAGGATAACTTTTGAATACCAGTTGGCTCACCTGTTCGGCCAGTTTTAACGGGGTTTGAAAATCGCCGAATTCTGTTATTTTCAAAGTTTTTATCATCAGAATATTGTCTGTTTTACTCTTTTAATACTCGGAATTTTAGGCATCATTCATTTGTAGAACGATTTTTCAAATCGTTCCGAACGACTTGAAAAGTCCTTCGGCAGTCAGAAAAAGTGTAAACTGCTTTTCAGCTTCTATGAAAGCTGCCGAATTTTAATTCCATTTTATATGGTTACCCTTATTCCCTCCCGCCGGGCAGTCTCAATAATTGTGCTTCCGTCGTCTGTCTCCCAGCGGTTCAGACCTACGGGAACGGGTTCTATCCGGCTATCTGTTCGTGCGGCGGTTCGCCAAAGAAGATTTATATCTTCTCGACTGTATGACTCATCATACCGAGATGATATTACCAGCAAATCTATATCGCTCCATTTGTGAGTATCTTCTCGTGCATGAGAACCGAACATGATGCCGAATCTGACCGGGATGCCAACTCGCAAAAGTTCGTTCAGATATTTCCTCACTGATGTTATAACTGATTCTTCAGCCATCCGAATATTCCTTCGGTTTTTCGTAACCAGTTAATGTAAGATTCTTTTCCGGCAATAATCCGTAATTTGGGACTTGCTCATCTCAGTAAAAAACAATCGTTATAGCTCTAAGCACTCTCACCAGTCAGTTCCAGCACCATATCAATAAATTCCTCGTCATTATACGGTTTGACAATAAACCCTTTGGCTCCCAGTGAGATAGCCTTGCTCCGGTGTTTTTCAGTGGTTCTTGATGTCAGCATGACAACAGGGATATGCTGGTAAGCGGGCTGGACCCGTATAGCGCTAAGGAATTCATAGCCATTCATACGCGGCATTTCGATATCTAGTACAATCATATTCGGACTGGCCTCTCTCAGTCTTTCCAGCGCGTCAATGCCGTCTTTGGCTGTTTTTACCTTCCATCCCTGGTCTTCCATCAGTCTGGATACCACTTGGCGGATACTGACGGAATCATCTACCACCATTATTTCCAAGGGGGTTTCTGTCATCAGTTTTTCCATGGAAACAGGAGATTCTGCCGCTATGGTTTCCGTCTCGAAAAGCTCCTCCACATTCAATATGGGAACCACACTCCCGTCCCCCATAATGGTTGCACCGGATATACCTTTTACATAGCGGAGATGAGATCCGGTACTTTTAATAACAATTTCCCGCTGACCGATCAGCCTGCCGATGACCATGGCCCCCCGCTTCCCCCCGGCTTCAACTATCAAAACCAGCGGGCGGGCAGAAGATGTTGTCGGGGGTGTGTTTTGCGGAACAGTTTCCCCGGTCGATTCTGCATCATCTTTCCGAATATTCAGCAGTTCTGCCAGATAATAAAGCGGCAGAACTTCCTCTCCGATTCTGACGACTTTTTCTATCTCGGTGCTGATATTCTTCGGCTCAATACGGATAATTTCTTTGATCTCACTCAAAGCAATTGCAAAGGTCTGACCGCTGGCTGTAAAGATCAATGCACGAACCACGGCCAGTGTCAGCGGGATGCGAATCGTGAACTGGGTCCCCTTACTTTTCCAGGACGCTACCCTGACAGTTCCTTTCAGGTCCTGGATATTCTCCTTAACCACATCCATTCCCACCCCCCGGCCAGATACTTCGCTGATTTTGTTGCGGGTGCTGAATCCGGGGTGAAAAATAAATCCGGCCAGTTCTTCCTGGGACATTTCATCCGCTCTTTCCGAGATTTTTGCTTTACGGGCTGATGTCCGGATTGCCTCATAATTCAATCCCGACCCGTCATCTGCAATGCGAATTACCACCTGGTTTCCCTCACGGGAGGCTGCCAGTTTTATTGTAGCAACCGGCGGTTTTCCAAGAGCCTGGCGCAGTTCCGGGGGTTCTGCCCCGTGATCCACGGCATTCCGAAGAATATGCATCAGGGGATCGGTGATCTTTTCCCAGATAACCCTGTCCAATTCAATATCCGCACCCTCGATGACCAGCCTGACCTTTTTTCCCAGCTTACTGGCAATCTCACGAACGGTCCGGCGTAATTTGTTGGTAATGGTCTGCATAGGCGTCATGCGGATCCGCATCAGTTTGTCCTGAAGCTCACTCAGGAGAACCCGCTGGCGGTTGAGATGACCGTCAAGATCACTGTAAAGGTTAGCCATATGCGTATTAATGGCTCCCACATCAATAACAGATTCATTAAGAGTGCGGATAATAAGATTCAGCTCGGAATAACGATCCAGTTCCAGCGAGTCAAAATCCTCGAATGATGTCCGTTGTCGTTCGACTGAGTTCTCGCCGAAGCCGTTGTCCGTTGTCGTTCGACTGAGCTCACGCCGAAGCCGTTGTCTGTTGTCCGATAGTTGCTGCCCGTTGTTACCTCCTTTTTTCCACCCCCTGCCCTCTGTCCGTCCGAGGGCCAGCCCTTCCAGAGCTTTCACTTCATAGCCGATTTCCATCTCCTTGGCAATGTCTCTGAGTCGGTCGCGAGACAATTCGAGTTCGCCGATGGTATTCATAAAGCTGTCCATCTTCTGATCAAACGCACTGGAGGCAATGATCAGTTCGCCTGCCAGGTTAACCAGTTCATCTACCCGTCCCATGCCTACCCGGAGGGTTTTGGCCTGATGCAGAAGCATGTCAGGAGAAGGATACTCTGTTCCTTCGAATAGTTCACAGCTCGGCCCCGGGGATTCTTTCCCAGCCTCGGTATCAGGCTCCTGAGTGGAAATACCTCCTGTTCCGGGTTTCCCTCCGGTACTTGCCATGATTTCCCTGTATCGGACTTTTAACTCATGTGCTTTTGCTGCCTGCACATCTTCCGGATGGGCAACAAGACGCTCAAGAAGGCCTGAGGAGTCCGCGAGTACGGAAACAATTTCCGGATCAATTTCCCCTGCTTTTTCGTATAACCAGTCCAAGAGGTCCTCCGCGCTGTGGGCAAATGCTGATATGCTCGTAAGCCCGATTACCGCGGAAGCCCCTTTCAGGGTGTGGACAGAACGCCTGATTTGACGGATTACTTCTTTCTGGGAGGGAGATATGGGTACAGGCTTGATAATCTGGGACTCAAGGATGTTCAGGGAACGGCCCAAATCCTGCAAGTGTTCCTCTGCTTCCTCATAAAAGCTTTCCAGCAGTTCCGGCAGAGGCTCGGATAAAAATGGTTCTGCAGGGAGCGGTTCGGAAACAGGGGCGTCAGTTTCTGTTTCTTGGAAAAAACCTTCTTCTTTAAAACTGTCAAACTCACCTTCAGCTTCTGTTTCCTGGAAAAAATCTTCTTCAAACCCATCAAATTCAACTTCAGAGCCGGGGTCGGGTTCTTCCAGAAGCGCCATCAGCGATTCATTATCTTCGGGAGAAGTGTCAATGGATAATTCCGGATCGGGTTCCTCAATTCCTGATAAGGGGTCCTGATCCGCTTCCTCCGTCACTCTTCCCTCGTGTTCAGGAACAACCTCCAAGAGCTTTTCTAATGCAGCCTGGTCTTCCTCCGGGGGAAGGGAGCGGAGCCGTCTGTAGGAGATTACTGTCTCTCTCAGTCTGTCCCGGGCATTCACACCTTTTTCAAGAAAATCTGAGCAATATGCCCGGAAATGACCAACGGTCTCGGACATTATCCGGGAAGTTTCATCGGTAAAATCAAGCGTTCCTGATATAACATCTTCCAGCGCGTCCTCCATCTGACATGCAATATGACTTAACCCGTATATCCCCACCATTGCGGATGCCCCTTTTATTGTATGAACCAGCCGATGAGTTTCCTCAAGTACTTCTTTCTGGCCGGGTCTTTCTCTGAGGGATTCGATCCCTTCAGTCAGGGAAGGAACATAGGTTCTTACTTCTTCAATATATCCTTGGACAATCTCGTCGCTGGACGACCTGGACATGAACGCTCCTTAATTAATCAGCTATCATCATTATTCGGATCTGAAAGCAGTCATACGCGGAGAAGCCAGAAGCTTCTCTGTATCAAGTATGTTCAACAGTTCCTCTTCATGGTTTTCCCCGGGAACCACAACACCCGATATATAGGAAGCAATTCCCACTTCTTCTTCATATGGGCTGCTCCGGACGGTATTTTTATCAATTCGGTTAGGGAAAAATATCCCCATAATTTTATCCACAACCAGTCCGACTTTCATATCATGGTCATGAACAATGATAAACCGCTGACTCCGCTTCAGCCCGTGGGAAGGCATCCCGAAAAAGGCTTTGAGATCAACAATGGAGACGATTTCACCCCGTATATTACTGATTCCCAGGACCCAGTCCGGCAGATTCGGCAGCCATGTAATCTTTGGCCGGTGGCCAATTTCCAAGGTTCCGGACATAGGAATTGCCAAAAGAATATCCTCTAAAAAAAATCGGATATATTGCTCCTGACGATAAGCTGGCTGTAAAGCGTCGGATACCGGCTGGGCGATCCCGGGACCTCCTCCGGTTTCCGCGTCAATTTCAGCGATTAACTCCTCCAGGGGAGCAGTTTTGCGGTCGGTGTTTTGTATCTGGTTGCTTTCAATCATATATGTGCCAGTTGTTGAAATTACACATCATGTTTCATGTTTCATGTTTCACGCATTATGTTTCACGCATCATCACAGAAGTTTTGCGACAGCATCCAGCAATTCCTGATCATCAAAAGGTTTTACCACGTACGCGTCCGCCCCCTGTTTTTCTCCCCAGAACTTATCACTTTCCTGGTTTTTACTGGTGCATAAAATTACCTTAATATCTTTCAATTCAGGGGATGACTTGATTTGTCTGCAAACTTTGAAACCATTGAGTTTCGGCATCACCACATCCAGAACAGCCAAGTCAGGTTTCTCGGATTCCGCTTTCCTGAGCGCCTCCTCTCCGTCCGTAGCTGTCACAACCTCATATCCCTGGTCCAGAAGCGGCCCGCTCGTAAGTCTCAGGTGTGTGGGGCTGTCGTCTGCTACCAGGATTTTGGTTTTGCTCATATTCTTTCTCCTTCGACAATTGATAATTGACAATTTTAAGTTAAGTACCTTTGCGAAAGTTTTGTAACATTTCCTGACGTTTCAAATTTTCAGGCTTCCAGCATCCGGGAAATGTTACACAACTTTAACAGCGCGGAGAATTTGCCGCATAACGCAGAGTTTCCGCGGGGCATACAACAGCATCAATTGTCAATTATTATAAATATTTTTCAATAGCCTGAACCAGATTCTCCGGTTTAAAGGGTTTGGTCAGATATGCCGTGGCACCGGCCCGTTTGCCCTTCCATTTGCTGAGGACACCGTCTTTGCTTGTCAGCATGATGACGGGGATATCTTTAAACAGGTCATTATCTTTTATAATTGAGAGTATTTTATATCCGTCCATTTTCGGCAGAATAATATCCAGCAGAATCAGGTCAGGGCTTTCCTCATTCAGCCGGCTTAAAGCCTCAAGCCCGTCCCTGGCTTCTATAATCTCATATCCTTTCTGACCGAGCGTTATGGATATGACTTTCCGGGTCGTGGGGCTGTCTTCGACAACAAGAATTTTCTTCTTTTTTGTATCTGAATCAGAAGCCTCCGGCTTCTTACGCGCAGGAATTTCTCTCTCAAGCCCGTCAGTGGAGGATTCCAGGGCCATGTAGTCCAGCAGCCTGCGCAACTGGTCGGAAAATATCTTTTTTTCCGGAGCCAGTTTGACGGTTTTGTGAAACAGATTCAGGGTTTCTTCCCAGTGCTCCAAGTTCAGGTGGGCGATACTCAGATAATAATGGGCGTTGATATTCCGCTCCCTGCCGATTACTCTCGTATATCTTTCAATAGCCTTTTTCAGGATTTCACGGTCCGCATTCCTGGTAGCAGCGAAAAAATTATTATGAATGAGCAGATGCGCCTTGCAGGAGTGGCACTGAACAGACTTCATTTCTATAGGAGACCAGCAAAACGGACACCGTCGAACCTGCTCTGCCTTTATTCTTTTTTTAGCAGACTCTACTTTTTTAATTTCATCAATAATATCAGTATCTTTAGGGGAAAGTTTGGAGGCTTTTCCAAGGAATGCTTCAATGGATTTCATGGAGACAACGATGCGGGAACACCATAGCCATCCTCTGTGACTTTGCGGATCTTTTTTTAAATAACTGGCCATCATCCCCTGGGCTTCCTTGAAATGGTGGCCCTCAGCCAGCCTGATGGCTTCTTCCAGTTCATCATCGTAGGGTCGGGCGGATTCGCTTTTCTCATCTTTTATTTTGGAAGCCCTGAGTAATATCTGCATCAGGGATGTATCAATGCTGCGATCCCTGTCGTGTATGCCCAGTATTTCAATATGCGCGTCGTCCCAGCAGAGAATTTCAATAGCCGCGTTCTCTCCTCTCAGATCATCGGCTTCAGCGTCAGTCAGTTCACCGTCCTGGAGATGGAGGTACCCGACCCTGCTTTTCGACTTTATTCTGAGTGTGATGCTCTTCTGTTCAACCTCAACGGTCTGGAGAAAATTAGCCAATGTGAAACCGTGGATAAACCCCTTGGAACTGGCCGTGAATACCGCTGCAATTTTTTCTCGTAAGTTATTGATCTCAAACGGTTTTTCAATAAAATGCAAAACGCCTTTCTGCTTCAGACGTTTTTCCAGACCGGGGGTGTTGAAACCCGTCATAACTATAATCGGAATTTTCCATTGGCCCTTGGTGATGTGGGATAGAAACTCATAGCCATCCATGACAGGCATTTTGAGGTCAGTTACAACAAGATCGACACCGGACTCATTAAGTACCTGAAGCGCCTCCTTGCCATTTGCGGCGGTCAGCACCTTGTAGCCCCCTCCGTAAGTTCTGAGAGCTTCGCTGGCAAGGCGGAGGATCATTTTGTCATCATCTACTACCAGAATCGTCTTCAAATCAGAATTCCCACTTGTTGTTTCGAATATATAAGGTTAAGAGATGCACCGACAGAGAAAAAGTGTTCCAGCAAAGAATACAAATGATTCTGCATTCCATCGTATTGTCACAGCTTCATACTTATATCGGCTTTGCATGAAAGAGTCAAGAAAATACAGCGATTTAATCAGACACACCTGCCGGGAATTTCTATAATTTTAGTAATTCATCAAGGAAGGAAGTTGCGTGAGACTTATTCGGGGTAAGATAAAATGTTTATATGTATTCTGTGTTTTGTCATCCGCTTCGACTTTCATGCATGTCCGTTTTTACCGCCGGTCATGACTGTTTATAAAGAAGCAAAGAAATAATTTCGGGCATTTTATGGCAGAGTTTCAGACCTGGGAGGTTTTTGAAAACCTCCGGGATCTGACAGTTATAATCATAAAAATCACCCTTCTTTGTATTAAGCGGGAGTCTGTTTATTTTTTCATAAATTTGTCAATGCCTTCCTCTTTCCAGACTTTCAAGGTTCTTTCGTCGTTCTTTTTTATTTTAACACCTATAGCATTGACCGGCACATCGAATTTTTTCTGGATTTCCACCCAGTTCTTTTTTACAGCAACATCTAAAGCCATGTTATCACCTCCTTATATTTTTCTGCCGAAATCTGAATTTCGGTTTAATAGCAGAAACGGAAAATCTATGTTCCGAAAAATATTGTATGCAATTAAGATGCCAGAACGATATATTTTTTATATCTATTTGAAAAAATAAGGTTTTATAAATTTATGGCATTGGTATGAAGAATCACAGGTGGGCGATATCGCCCGATTGTCAGAGGGTTTTTAAAAATAATACCTTGAAATAATAAATAATAAATATATAATGGGCGATATCGCCCATTATGTTCGTTAATCGCCCCCTCGGAATCAATTCCGAGCCGAACAAGAGGATAACCATTCGGGATTTCCTTTGGACATTTCACGCAAAACCGGAGTTTTGCGGGCAATCGCGTTCCCAAACGGAGTTTGGGAACGAGGACTGACGACGGCTTCACCTAACACTTTTAATTGCACCCGGGCCACATGGCTCGGATTTCGGCGTGAGCTCAGTCGAGCGATTGACAAATCCGAGCCATATCCAGATTTGGCAATCCGGCAGAGTAGCGTCTCAACAGCATGAATCACGTTTCACGTTTCACGTTCCATGTTTCACGTTTCACGTTTCACGTTTCACACTTCACACTTCTCCTACCATATGACACGCAACCATCCTCTCATACGACTTCCTTTCAATAAGAGGAGGAATTTCCTTTTCACATTTTTCTCCCCGCATTTCGCACCGGGGATGAAAGGAACACCCTGTAGGAATCTGGGTGAGGCTCGGCATCACCCCGGGAATCTGGTGTAAACGGTTTTCGCTGTGCCTGCTTTCAGGCAGCGCTTTTATAAGCCCGCGGGTATAAGGATGGCAGGGATTATCAACAATGGCTTTGGTCAATCCGGATTCCACGATTTTTCCCGCATACATGACGGCAATTTTTTCCGTCACCTGGGATACCACTGCCAGATCATGGGTGATCAGGATCAGCCCCATATCTTCGGACTCACACAGTTCAAGGAGCAGATCCATTATCTCGGCCTGGATGGTAACATCCAGTGCTGTCGTGGGTTCGTCCGCAATGATCAGTGCGGGATCAGTAAGCAGCGCGATGGCAATGACGATCCGCTGGCGCATTCCCCCGGAAAATTCATGGGGATACTGCCTGAGACGTTTCTCCGGTGAGGAGATGTGAACCTTTCTCAGTTTTTCCAAGGCAATTTCTTCAGCCTTTTTTTTAGAGATTTTCCGATGCGCGAGAAGTGTTTCGGTCATCTGGGTTCCGATACTCAGCACCGGGTTGAGGGTCATCATGGGGTCCTGGAAGATCATGCTGATGCGGTTGCCGCGGATATCCCGCACAGCTTTATCTGAAAGCCGGGTCAGTTCTTCTTTGCCGAAAAGAATCTGTCCCCCGGAAATGTAACCCGGTTTGCTGATCAGGTTAATAATGGCAAACCCCGTAACTGATTTGCCTGCCCCGCTTTCTCCCACCAGTCCGAGCCGTTCTCCCTTGTCCAGCGTAAAGCTTACGCCCCGGATAGCGGTGAGTTCGCCGAATCTGAGCGCGAATGTGACTTCCAGGTCCCTGACTTCGAGTAAATGTTTCATCTTGTGCCTCCGCCGATCAGTGCTGTCATTGCTGAAATAAATTCGTTCATATGTCCGGCCTGAATACCCATTTCTGAGGAGGTGGCTGCTAATTTTCCGCCATTTTCCGCATTTTTCTGTACAACCTTATCCATTTCATCTGCCGATATATTCACCTGATTGATGCCCCTGATTTGTTCATCTGAGCTTGTAGCGGTCCCGCCTATCAGTTCTCCCAGTTTGAACACATCTGCTTCCAGTCTGACAAAAGTTTCATTTACATCTGAAACCAGAACCGAAACTGTCTGTATTTTTTTTACCGTACTTTCGATGATGTCTGCTGTATTTTTTGCAGAATCAGCAGCCCGCATGGCCAGGTTTCGTACTTCGTCAGCAACAACCGCAAAACCGGCCCCTGCTTCTCCTGCCCGGGCAGCTTCTACGGCTGCGTTCAAAGCAAGAAGATTGGTCTGGAAAGCAATCTCATCAATGTTTTTTATTATTTTCCGGGTTTCTTCACTTGTCTGCGAAATTTCCTTCATGGAACTGGTTAAGTCCCCAAGGGATAAACGGGCTTCGTTTATAACCAGACCGGAACCTTTTACAATGCTGTCCGCATGGTCAGAGTTTTCCGCATTCTTCCGCGTCAGGGAATCCATTTTTTTAAGAAGGAAGGATGTCTCCTCCAGCGCGTTTGCCTGTTCGGATGTCCCCTGGGCAAGTTCCTGACTGACAGATGATACCCGGGCTGAGGCATCTGCCATTTCTTTATAAGCGTTTTTCATGCCCTCAATGACCCGCCGGATCGGTCCGGTGACGGAACGCCTGATGAAAACTGCTCCCATCACACTTATCAGGAAGCCGATGGCTGAAACAGCAGCCGCTCCCTGTATCGCCTTTGATTTACCCTGATCAGAAAGTTGTTTTGCTCTTGCGTTCAGGGAATCAAGCTGTTTACGGACAAGCTCGTTGAACGCTTCGAATTTTTTTTGCGAGTCACCGTAAATCATTTCATAAGCTTTTTTTGTCTGAAAATATTCATAATGAAGCTGCATAATTTTTGCATATTCCTCTTTGCTTTCGGCAAAGAGAAGCTTTTCCTTGCCAAGCCGGGGGTATTTCTCCAGGATACTCATAATTTGCCCGACAAGAGAACCTATAGTCTTTTTCAATGCCTCCAGTTCATCAGGTCTGACTGTTCCGAGATACTTGAATATTTTCAAGCGAAGAGCAAGAGTCTGACGTTCAAGTTCATTCATTCCATGAGAAAGCCCCAGGATATCTTCATGAAGGCTGTTAATACGTTGAATGTTATATACCCCGATAACCCCTTGCAATGTGAGCAGAAGTAGCATACTGAAAAAAGCGATCAGGAGTTTACCTTCCATCCTGATGCAGAATCTTCCGAGTAACTTCATTATGTTATGAGCCTCCTTTTATTCATGCCATTAGTTGCCGGGAATTGACAAGAATAACTTCCTCTGAAAGGTTTGATCCTGTAGGGTGGAGCGAAGCGGAAACCCACCATCTGATAACTAAATGGTGGGTTCCGCTTCGCTCCACCCACCCTACATTTTCAGATACCGGTATGTTTTCATTTGGAATCTGACTGTAAAACTTTCATAATAACCCTGTTATCAAAAATATCTTCCGGCTTGAAGTCTTTTTTGAGAAGCCCGTTGGCTTTAAGGACATCCATCTCCGTTTTAAATAACCAAACTTACAGTTTGGCGAGAGTTTGGGCGCCAAACTGCAAGCCTGATAATAAAAAATTATACTGAAAGCTCTAACGATAAGCCTTCAGGAACCCGGTTATGGCGGTATTATCAAAAATTTTATCAGGATCAAAATCCTTTGTCAGTCTTCCGCTGTCTTTGAGCATAGTCCTGGCTTCTTTCAACCAGAGAGACAGACCTCCCCCGTCTTTATTCCTCTCCTGTAACATCTTAATATCATGGATGCGCACACCTTCATACATTTCCGTAATATCCTGATCTGAATAAGGGGCTTCTCCTTCGAATGTTTTGCTGTTAAGAATTTTTTTATATTCCTCCCAGTTCGCCTTATTTCTGATCCAGTCCGCAGCATCAATCCACCCTTTGAATATTTTGTAAAAATCTTCCCGGGGGATATCTTTCAATCTGTCTGTCCTTACAGCAACGCCTTCCGGCATACATCCCGGATATGAAGCTGTAGTACCTACAACCTTTCCATTCCCTTCTTTCTCCGCTCGAAGTGCCTGGGGATTATAAAGAACAAGGCCCTTCAGGCGGTTAAAGATAAAGCTGTCAGCCAATTCCTTTGCTTCAAGTCCGCCGACAATTCTGACATCGGGCAGCTTCATCCCATTTTTTTCAAGATATTTGTTAAGGAAAAAGAGGACTGCGGGATTCTCGACATACACACCGAAAGGCTGGCCTTTCAGCTTATTTATGTCTGAATCTTTTTTCACAATGACTTTATCCCCTCCGTGAGACCAATCTACTTCGGCGATTAAAGTGATGGGAAGTCCTTCCATGTAAAATCCGATCCATGTGCCCATCATCTGGTAGGCAATGTCAACGCGCTTGTTTATCAGCGCGTTGCAGGCATCTCTCTCGCTGGTAAAATTGACAAGTTCAACATCCAGTCCCTGGGCCTTCCAAAAGCCTTTTACATGAGCCACATCGTTAGGTGAAAAGCCGATCCAGTGGTGAGTGCCGATTGTATAACTTCTGGCGTAAGCCATGCTGCTGAAAATCATGGCGATGAGCATTGCAAACAAAACAGTGCGTTTCATAGAATTTATCCTCCCTTCATTCAGGGTCATGATTTTCGTTGAGCCACGTAGCTCGGCTCGAATTTCGGCGTGAGCTCAGTCGAGCGATTGATAAGTCCGAGCCATGTCCGCCGGATTTGTCAATCCGGCGGGAGCAGAAGGGGATTGTCTAAACGGAGATCATGGCCCAATCAAGGTTTTTGTTTCTCATCTTTTAACGTCCCCTTTATCCTGACAGATTTCAACTGTCAGAAGCTTTTCCGACAAATTTATCATTCTCAAACAGCCCCTCCTCTTTTTTCCCATCCGGATAGGTCATAACTCCCTGGCCGTGCATCTTGCTTTTCTTAAAATTCCCGACATATTTTTTGCCATCAGGGAACGTCATTGTTCCCTGTCCGTGGAGTTGGTTCTTTTCCATCTGACCGACATATTTTTTGTTGTCAGGAAAAATCACAGTCCCCTGCCCGTGGGGTTTGCCGTCTTCAAAGCCTCCTGAGTATATGACCCCGTTTGCATTGTTCATGGTCCCGTTGCCGCTCATTTTGCCATCCTTGAACTGCCCCACATATTTCGAGCCGCTGGGAAAAGTCAGGGTTCCCTCCCCGTTCATCTCGTCATCTTTGAACTGCCCCTCATATTTCCTGCCGTCAAAATAGGTGAAAATACCTTTTCCGTCCCTGAGTCCCTTTTTGAACTCTCCTTCATATCTTCCACATTTCGAACACTTGTAAATAGCATTTCCTTCCCTGATTCCCTCGGCATCGGTCATAATCCCCTGCCCGTGGGGGAGACCGTCTTTGAACTCTCCCTCATACCTCTTGCCGTCCTCTTCGAGTATAACACCTTTTCCGTTTTTACAATCACCGAATATACATTCGCCAAATGTGTTCACAGGAAAAAAACACATAACCGATACCAGAGACATTAATGCGAATTTAATCATTTTTTAATCCTTTCTTGTTGGTTAGTTGTCCGTTGTCAGTGCCCAGTTGCAACGGACCACTGACAATTTTTACACTCCGAGACTCAGTTCTGCCTCGGACTTCCGGATATAACGGGGTACAAACATTGTAACATCATCTGTGTCATTATTTTGAAACCGTTCCATACCAAGACTTGCCACAGCCGAAGCACGGATCGTATTGTGGCAGGGCTGTGCAAAACTGGCGGATTCTCCCAGTTGTTCTGTTATCATTTGCTGATAAAGAAAAGCACCGTTTCCCACGAAAAGGCATGGTTCCCGGATACCTGCAATGGCTCGGCCAGGAGAAAGCACCTGCTCCTCCGTCTTTTTCTTCAAAAAGCCGTACTCAAATCTGTAAGAGGAGCAATAGACTTCCTTTTTACGGGCATCCATAAGGCAGCAGATCAGGCCCGGGGAAAAAGATAACTGGAATGCCAGCGCATCCAGGCTTGAAACCCCTGCAAGCGGTTTACCGGATGCGGCAGCAAATCCTTTTACCGTGCTGATCCCGATGCGTAATCCCGTAAAACTTCCCGGCCCCCGGGTTACAGCAAATCCGTCAAGCTCGGAAATCGTAAGCCCCGACATCTCCAAGACGGCCCTGACCATTCCCATCAGATGTCTCGAATGGGTCTGCCTAGTGACGATTGTCGATTCTGCCAGGATTTCCGGGGCAGTTTTCGGAAATTCGGGGCCCGAAGCAGCGATTCCGACGCTGCAACTGTTTGTTGCGGTGTCAATGGCGAGTATTTTCATTGTCAGTTGTCCGTTGTCAGGTTGTCAGTTGCCCAGTTGTCAGTTGCCCAGTTGTCAGTTGCCCAGTTGTCAGTTGATAAGCTGCAACGGACAATTGACAACTGACCAATTTTTTATTCTTCCTCCAGTGCGACCGGCAACACCTCATCCATATGCTTCACCGGAACAAATCTGATTTTCCGCTTGACGTTTCCGGGAATCTCGGACAGTTCTTTTTTATTCTTTTCGGGGATGATGACGGTCCGGATTCCCCCCCTCAGCGCGCCCATAGCCTTTTCCTTCAGACCTCCGATAGGAAGCACCCTTCCCCGGAGAGTTATTTCACCGGTCATGGCAACATATTTGCTGACAGGTCTGCCGGTCAGCGCGGAAATCAGGGCGATCCCCATCGCAATGCCTGCTGACGGGCCATCCTTGGGTATTGCGCCGGCAGGTACGTGGATGTGGATATCCAGGTTTTCGAGAATGTTTTCCTCAAGTCCGAAGAAGGTGAGGTTTGCCCGGGTATAAGTCAGAGCGGCCCGGGCAGATTCCTGCATTACCTCCCCCAACTGACCGGTAACGATCAGTTCACCCTTGCCGTTGATCAGTGAGGCTTCAATATACAACACCTCGCCGCCTGCCTGGGTCCATGCAAGTCCTGTGGATAAACCGACTTGGCTGTCTTCCTGATCCATTTCCGGATAGTATTCCGCAATACCCAGGTATTTATGGAGATTGCCCTTGGTAATAGGAAAAGGGCCCTTTTCTTTTTCAGCAATCTTACGCGCCACCTTGCGGCAAAGTGTGCCGATCTCCCGCTCAAGGTTTCTCAGACCTGCCTCGGATGTGTATTCCGTGATGATCTGGTGCAATGCCCCCGGGCTGAGGGATATCTGCCTGGATTTTAAACCGTTTTCCTTCAACTGACGCGGGATCAGATGCATTTCGGCAATAATCTTTTTCTCCTCTTCCGTATATCCGGAAAGGGGAATAAGCTCCATCCGGTCAAGGAGCGCTGAAGGAATTGTGTCTGTCACATTGGCCGTGAGAATGAACATGACTTTGGACAGATCAAAGGCCAGGTTCAGGTAATGGTCGCTGAACTCAAAATTCTGTTCCGGATCAAGGGCTTCCAAAAGGGCAGCCGAGGGATCGCCGCGAAAGTCAGAACCCACTTTGTCAATTTCATCCATCATGAATATCGGATTGTTTTTGCCGCACTGTTTCAAGCCCTGTAGAATGCGCCCGGGCAGCGCGCCGATATAGGTCCGGCGATGCCCCCGGATTTCTGCTTCGTCCCTGATTCCTCCTAGGGAAATGCGTACAAATTTCCGCTTCATGGCCGCGGCAATGGACCTTCCCAGGGAGGTCTTTCCCACACCCGGGGGACCTACAAAGCAGAGAATTGGCCCTTTCATTTTGGGATTCAGCTTACGGACACTCAGATATTCCAAAATGCGGTCTTTGACCTTGTCCAAGCCGTAATGATCCTTATCCAGAATCTTTTTCGCATGCCTGATATCCAGCATATCTTTGGTTGATTTGTTCCAAGGCATTTCCACCAGCCAGTCCAGGTATGTCCGTATAATAGAAGATTCCCCCGCGTCCGGATGCATCTGCTCCAGGCGTTTCAGTTGTTTTTTCGCTTCTTTGTCAGCTTCTTTGGGCATCTTGGCTTTTCGGATCTTTTTGGTATATTCTTCCAATTCCTGGGCTTTTTCATCAAATTCCCCCAATTCTTTATGAATTGCCCGCATCTGCTCCCTGAGGAAATAATCGCGCTGGTTTTTTGAAATTTCCTCTCTCACGTCAGACTGGATCTTTGCCTGCATGGTTGAAAGCTCGACTTCCCGTGAAAGCATGTCATTGACCATGGCAAGACGTCCGACAGGATCAATAACTTCAAGTACCTGCTGGGCTTCATCAATTTTTAATCTCAGGTTCGAAGCCACAAGATCAGCAAGTTTGCCAGGCTCATCAATACTTTCCAGGATGGTGCTGACTTCACCGCTCAGTTCTCCCCGCAGGGCCAGAATCCTTTCAGAGTATTCCCGGACATTTCTCATCAGTGCTTCTGTTTCCAGATCAAGGATATCCGTAACGGGTTCGGTAAGTTCTTCAATTTTTACACGAAACCAGGATTTCTTTCTGAGGTAACTGACAACTCTTGCTTTCGCAACTCCTTGGACAAGGGCTTTCAGGCGGCCGTCAGGAAGTTTCAGCATCCTGAGAATTCTTCCCACCGTACCGATGGTGTAAATCTCATCCGGCCCCGGATCTTCAAGTCCCGGATCCTTTTGCGTGGCCAGCATCAGATAGCCGTCTTTTGACACGGCTCTTTCCACAGCCCTCACTGATTTTTCACGTCCTATAAAAAGCGGGAGCAGCATATCCGTAAAAATCACCACATCCCGCACTGGCATAAGCGGAAGTGATTCAGGGATATCATCAGTCCTGTCTTCCTCTTCAATAATGCTTATCAGATCATCTTTGTCAGTTTCAGCCATTATCTCTCCTGAAATATAGAATTTGACATCCTTAAATAAAAGGTAAAAGAAGGATGTCTGGATTTCAACATAAGATATAATCTCTTTTTTTGCAATATCAAGCTTGATTTTTTATGCAATAATCAGTGGTGCAATTAGGTATTTCCCCAAAATTAATATACCCGGTATCTTGCTCTTGCTCTTGTACTCTCGCTCCTGCTCCTGCCTGATAAAGAGCAAGAGCAAGATAAAAAGCAAGATTAAGGTCAGACGGGCAGCGTGGGCAGATTATTTATTGGGAAATCCCTTACATATCGGAAACGGGAGCATTTCCAAAAAGTAGTTAAATAAAATTCAATATGTTACTCGTTCTCAGGCTCTGCCTGGGAATGGCTCTGCAAGACATTTCGCTTAACCATCCGGTTTTAAGGTGAAACACGAGGCGGAGCCTGGGAACGAGAAAGGCGCTGTGGTCAGCCCTTGTTTCCTGCAAACAGAGTTTGCCTGCAAGTGTGTTCCCAAACGGAGTTTGGGAACAAGGCCTGACACTTTTAATTACAAAGCAAGCTTTGCACTCCAGCAGATGGTCTGCCCCGATTTTCAGGTGTGCAGAACGACTTATACCTCATCATATCGGAAACAGTCTGCTGTATGATCATTGACCATTCCCACAGCCTGCATGAATGCATAGCAAATTGTGGGACCTGTAAATTTAAACCCTCTTTTTTTCAGATCCTTGCTCATGGCATCAGATTTTTCTGTCTTGGCAGGGATTTCCTCCTGGCTTTTCCATCTGTTTTTTATGGGGATGCCATCTGTGAATTGCCAGATATAGGCATCAAAACTGCCGAATTCTTCCTGAACGCTCAGAAATGCTTTAGCGTTCTGAACAGCGGCTTCGATTTTCAACCGATTACGAATAATTCCTTTATCGGAAAGAAGGCTGCTGATTTTATCCGGGCTGTATGCTGAAATCTTCCGGGGATCGAAATTATCGTAAGCTTTCCTGTAATTTTCACGTTTTTTCAGAATAGTTATCCAACTCAGCCCTGCCTGTGCCCCCTCTAGGATAAGAAATTCAAACAACTTGCGATCATCATGCAGGGGAACACCCCACTCCGTATCATGGTATCGGACATACAGCGGGTCAGTGCCCGCCCATTTGCATCTTGTTTTCATTATTATATGCACCATGTTTCACGTTTCACGTTTCACGTTTCACGTTTCACGTTTCACGTTTCACGTTTCACGTTTCACGTTTCACGTTTCACGTTTCACGTTTCACGTTTCACGTATCACGTATCACGTTTCACGTTTCACGCATCACGCATCACGCATCACGCATCATGTTTCAAGGTATCAGGTAAGATTCAACTGCCTTATCAGAGGGATCATCCTCCCTCGTACTGAACTCTGTTCCGATAAGACCTTCATATATTTTCTTTACCACCACCTCTTTTATGATCAATGTTCTTTGCTCGTCATCTAAGGAAAATTTTACACAAAGCCTGTCATCAAGAACAAAGTCAGCGTCGCTCTCTATTTCGAATTTCAGGCCAATAAGAGACAGGTCTTTCACAAGCATAGGTTTGCTGATATCTTTACCTGACAGCATATATACGCCTGGCAGACAGGTTTCTTTCCTGTAAAATTTCCTTCTTTCCAAAAGCACATTATAAACATGACCGCATGTGCATTCATATTTCATATTGGCAGCTTTATCAATGTCCTTATATTTGGAAATATCCACTTTTTTTGAATTACGACATTTCGGACAGGTAAGCGTAACTGTACTGTTATCTGCTATAAAAACTTTTTTTTTGGGCATTTTTCGACGGTCCTGGAAGTTCGTGTATATTTGGATTGACAAAACAAACTTTTTATTAAATATTAAATATAATAAACATAATAAGTCAAGAGATATTTACGATTTACGATTTCTGCCAAATCGT
>JAUCGG010000333.1 GCA_030378015.1 Desulfococcaceae bacterium HSG8 | reverse complement strand
TGGGAACCGCAGGAAAGAGCTTCCGAAATGTTGAAGACTTCGGCCATCAAGTGAGATTATTTTTTCAGAAACGTCAGTCAGTTATGTTTTATCATATAATTTTAACTTGATTTCAAATTGGTTAAGTGCTTAATTATCCGGGATCAGCAGATTGGCTGTCTGTTAAATCACTCCGGGCGGATTGAGAAATCCGACTCAAATGCCTGGGATTTGCCAATCCCAGGCGAGCACTGAAAAAAACCGCTCCGAGCAGATTGGCAAATCCGCCTCAAATGCCTGGGATTTGCCAATCCCAGGCGAGCACTGAAAAAAACCGCTCCGGGCGGATTGGCAAATCCGCCTCAAATGCCTGGGATTTGCCAATCCCAGGCGAGCACTGAAAAAAACGCTCCGGCGAGCATTTTGGGAACTTGACAGAAGCATTTGGAAACAATATAAAAAGAGAAGATATAATATGAGTATAAAACAAGCAGTTGACGTTCTTAAAACCGAAGCCGAAAGCATCCTGAGATTGGCAGATCGTATTGATGAAAATTTTGCCAAAATGGTTGAGCTGATATGCGCTTCAGGCGGTCGTCTGATTGTTGGGGGGATCGGCAAGTCAGGGATTATCGCCAGAAAAATTGTCGCTACCCTGAACAGCACAGGAACCCGGTCCATATTTATTCATCCTGTGGAGGCCATGCACGGGGACCTGGGAATGGTGGGGGCGGATGATATTTTCCTTGCACTCTCCAACAGCGGTGAGACAGACGAGCTGAACATTCTCCTGCCAAGTATCCGCAGCATAGGATGCAAAATTATCGCTTTTACCGGAAACATGAATTCCACCCTGGCAGAACACAGTGACATTGCCATTGACGTGGGGGTTGAAAGGGAAGCCTGTCCCTTGGGACTTGCACCCACGGCAAGTACCACGGCTATGCTGGCTATGGGGGATGCGCTTGCTGTGGTACTCAGCGATAAAAAGCATTTTAAATCCAGCGATTTCAAGAAATTTCACCCTGGCGGGATGCTCGGTCACCAACTTGCCAGCAGTGTGAAAGATATCATGATGACCGGCGAAGTGATACCCTGTGTTCCCGAGGATGCCATGATGGAAGAGGCTGTCAGAGAAATCAACCGTCCGGGTCTCGGGGTAACATTTATATTGAAATCAGATAAAACCCTTGTCGGTATCATCACGGACGGGGATATCAGGCGGGTGATTGCGGAGAAAAAGCAGGTTTTTGAAATGACGGTAAAGGATATTATGACAAAATCGCCGAAAACTGTAAGCCCGGATTCCCCGGCCTATGATGCGTTGAATATTATGGAAGAATACCAGATCACTGTACTCCCGGTGACAGATTCCCTGGGAAAAGTTATTGGAATTCTGCATTTGCATGATATACTGGGCAAAGGGGCTTTCAGGTTTAACGGCAATTGACTCGGGTGGGTGGAGCGAAGCGTAACCCACCATTATCAGTAGATGGAAACTCCCCCTTTGAAGGGGGGGGGTAAAAGGATGTATTTTCAGTAAGTTATCCCCACAACAGCGTCCCATCAAGGGGGAGATTTTCCATCTACTGATTATCGCTGACGGTCTTGGTGGGTTACGCTGCGCTTCACCCACCCTAAATTAATGCCAATTGACAACTCGGAAGTCATAATTTCTCTGGAACAAGTGTTTAAAGTCCCTTTTTTAAAGGGGGATTTAGGGGGATTTCACGAGTTGATAACTGAGAAGGAGCCATAATGATGAAATACAACATCCCGAAAATCATCCTGGTTTTCACTTTTATGCTGACGAGTCTTTTTCTGCATGACCTTCCGGCACTGGCGACAGATGTGGGGGGCATTATTGAGAGCTATACCCAATGGACACGCGATAAAAGTCCGTATATTGTTACCGGAAATATACTGGTAAAGGAAAATGTCCGGCTGGATATTGACCCGGGGGTGACAGTGCAATTCAAAACCGTACCCATCCAATCCGCGGGATATTATATCAGGGTTGACGGAATATTAAAAGCCCAGGGAACCGAAGATAACCCTATCCGCTTTACTGCTGAAGATACAGACCGCCACTGGGGATATATTTTATTCACAGATACGAGCACGGACTGGAATGAGGCCACTTCAATCGGCTGTATTCTCAGCAATTGTATCATCGAATACGGGGGGAATGCTGAGGATGCAGCTTCAGTTATCAGTGTAGATGCCTCGCCGTTAATAAAAAACAGCATTATAAGATACAGTATCTCAGACGGGATTCACGCGTTCGGGGGAAAGCAGGAAGTTACAGGAAACCTGATTCACGACAACCGTATCGGGATCGTACTTTCCTGCCAAGGAGCTGTGATAGAAAACAATTTTATCGCAGATAACCAGTACGGAATATATCTCGACTCAAGTACAAAGGAAATTGATATAAAAAATAATACCATCAGAAGCTCTTCAGGAGTTTACGGCGCGTGCATGAGTATAAATCTGTATTACAATTCTGATGCAGAAGCAGATGAAGCCGCGGTTGAAGCCGCTGGGGCCGCTCAGGCAGCAATAACGGCAGCACTGGCAGCCGAAGATGCAGCCGAGAAAGCGGAGGAGGCTGTGAAGAATGCCACAGATGACGATGCTTACTGGGTGGCCGCGGCGGCCGCAGTCGAAGCCAGGAGTCGGGCAAATGCAGCCGAAACCGCGTCAGAGGAGGCGATTGATGCGGCCAGGGCAGCCCTGACATCAGCGGAAGAAGCAGCCGCAGCACTCACAGCAAAAATATCGGTTCGGAAAAATGACATCGAAAGCAGCGCGGGGAACGCAATCTCAATCACAGAACAAGAGGAGAATGCAAATTTCGAACTGCATATAACAGACAACAATATTAAAAATCCCGGGGAAAGTCTGGCTGTCTATGTACAGGCCTGGATCAGCGAAGAACCGGCTCCCATAGATATGACAGATAACTGGTGGGAAACAACGGATGTGGGGAAAATCGGGGAAATGATATTTGATTTCAATAATGATTTTTACCTGCCTGAAGTGACGTTTCAACCCGTCTCAACAGAACCGATCCCGGGCACAGGGTCAGATATATCTTATGGCGAAGATGACGATACAGATACGGAGGAACCTGATCAGCCCGGGGTCATCCGCAAAGATACGGTATGGACCTTGGATGAGAGTCCTTACATGATCACAGGGAATGTCCTTATCAAAGAAGATGTCGCCCTGAAAATCGAACCCGGGGTCGTCATCCGGTTCACAACCCCGCCGGTTCAGCCTATGGGCTATTACATCAGGGTTGACGGCACACTGGATGCACAGGGGACTGAGGATAATCCGATCCGTTTTACTGCCGATGATATTGACCATCACTGGGGCGGTATTATATTCACCGATCAGAGCAAAAACTGGGATGAAACCGCTTCAGAAGGGTGCATTCTCAGCAACTGCATCATTGAATATGCGACCGGCAGTTTCCAGGAAGGCGGGCAGGACGGCAGCGCATCGGTTCTCTGCCTTTTCGCCTCTCCCCTGATTAAAAACAATACAGTCAGGTACAGCAGCGGGGACGCTGTCCGGGCATTGGGAGGATTCCAGAAGATTATCAGCAACCTGATCCATGATAACGGCCGCGGTATCTATCTGACGTCCGACGGAGGTCTCATAGGCAATAATTATATCACAGGCAACATCCAAGGCATATATGTGGCGTCGAGCGGTAAGAATGTCGAAATCAAAAACAACACCATTGTCAGCGATTCGCCCCAGCTCGGCGGCAGTTGCATCGGTATAGATTTAGACCTCAATGAAAACATATCCGAGATACTGATTCATAAAAATCATATAAAAAACAGCCTCGGAAATGCCATCGCGATTGCAGAGCGTGCCCCGGACGCGAACTACGAACTGACCCTGACGGAGAACAATATTGAGAACACGGGGAATTTGGCGGTTTACCTATACAACTGGCAGAGCGAAAAACCGGTTCCCATAGACATGCCGGATAACTGGTGGGGAACAACAGACACAGATGAAATTGATCAGATGATCTATGATTCCAAAAATGATTTTTATCTCCCGGAAGTCCGCTATGAGCCTGTTGCAGAAAAATCAATAGCAGACACCGGATCAGGCATATCATATCCGCCGGAATCTGATGACGACGTATCCTACCCGCCCGGGGTGATCAGCAGGGATACCCTGTGGACACTGGCTGAAAGCCCGTATCTCATTACAGGAAATATCCTGGTAAAAGAGGATGTGACCCTGGAGATCGAACCCGGGGTTGTTGTCCGGTTCGGAAGCGCGCCCGTGGAATCCGTGGGTTATTACATACGCGTTGACGGAACCCTGAGGGCGCGGGGCAACACAGATCAGCCGATTATCTTTACCGCTGAGAAGCCGGCCCGCCCCTGGGGATGTATTGCATTTACAGATGAGAGCATGGACTGGGATGAAACCGACTCAACAGGGTGCGCGCTGAGTAACTGTATCATCGAATATGCCGGCGGCAATTTACAGGACAGCCCCCAGTCCTTCGGAGGATCTTCGATATTGTGCTTCTCCGCGTCTCCGCTGATAAAAAATAACGTCATAAGGTACAGTGCGGGTGACGGTATATCTTTGTCCGGCGGTTTTCAGAATATCCTGAGCAACCGGATACATAATACCTCTATAGGCATCCGTATCCTGTCCGAGGGCGCCTTAGTGGAGAATAATCACATGACCGGGAACATACAGGCCATCTACGCTGAATCCGGCGGGAAGGAGCTTGAGATAAAGAACAACACCATTATCAGTTATTCTCCCCAGACTGATGGTTCGTGTATCAGCATAGGGCTGTATCATCACAGTGACCCGTCAGCGGTACGGATTTACAAAAACCATATAGAAAACAATGGCGGAAATGCCATCGCTATTGCAGAGCAGGAAGCGAACGCGAACTATGAACTCAGTCTGACTGAGAATAATATTGAGAATCCCGAGGGAAACCTGTCGGTTTATCTTTATAACTGGCAGACAGAAGACCCGCCACCTCTTACCATGACAGGGAACTGGTGGGGAACAACCGATACAGAGGAGATTGACCGCATGATATACGATTCTGATAATGATTTTTATCTCCCGGAAAGCATTTATCAGCCTGTTGAGACAGGAGAAATTCCATATGCAGGCGCGAACGTGCCGTACCCCCCCCCTGGCAGATGCAGGTCCCGACCAGCCCGCTGATCCGGAGCAGCCGATTTACGGGGATGATGTCGTAACCCTGGACGGTTCCGGGTCTCATGATCCGGACGAAATAATGTCATATCGCTGGACCCAGACCGAGGGCCCCTCCGTCACCCTGTCCGACTCCACAGCCGTGACAACAACATTTATAGCGCCTTCCACAGAGGGCGAAGATGTAATCTTTAAGTTTCACCTCACCGTAAAAGACCCCGGCGGCTTTTATAATTCAGATGAAGTGAGCATAGCCGTCAGTGAAAGCCCTGAAAAAGTGGATCGGGATGAAGGCCAGTGCTTTATCAACGCAGTGAAGCCCCGGAACCCGGAACCCGGAACACAGAACCTGAAACGGATTGCCGGCCTTTGCTTTTTGCTTGCCAGTTTATTCATTGTCAGGCGTCGCATCCGTCGCTTCTTCACACTTCACACTTCACACTTCACACTTCACACTTCGTGTCTCCTCATCCTGATTCTCTCTTCTTCACCCGCATTCGGCGGCTATTTCTCCGTAGGCGGAGGCCTCGGAGGAAGTGCTGATAACTACAACGTGACCCTGGAAGCCGGTGCTACGGAAATTGAGATCGGCACCAGAAAATATTTCGCGGGTGTGGGGATTCCCATTATCCCCCACGGATATGATAATATTCCGTCCGATACCCTGGAGGAATCATGCCCTCACAGCGAATGTTTCAGTGCGGGAGAGGAAAGTGAAGGAAGCGAACTGGGGATCTTCGCAAGGGCAGGCATCGAGGCAATATACCCGGGAATGTATCTGTCCGGCCTGCTGGGATTCACCCGCGGAACCGAAGTCAAAATCGCCCGATCTCCGCATACAGAATGGCTTTATGAAGAATCATCGGAAAAGAAAAACTATCTGATGTACGGTGCGGGTGTCACCTATTTCAAAGAAGTCCTTGACGATTGGCAGCTCTGTTTTCAGCTTGATCTGGATAACCGGAGAGGTGTGACTGCGAGCATCGGTTTTTACTGGTAGAGAATTCGGACTGCCAAACTTACAGTTTGGCAGGAGCCGGACTTACAGTCCGGCATTTCCTTTGCCAAACTGTAAGTTTGGCACTCCTACTATTGTGGTGGACATCATAGATGGGTCAAATTTTCAAATGAGTCTATTAAACTCGTGAGTCGTAAGTTCTCATAAATAGCTGAAATAACTCACCGGGAAACTCCCCCCTTTTTTAAAGGGGGGCCGGGGGGGATTTCCCCCGACCTGCTGAAATCCCCCTGAATCCCCCTTTAAAAAAGGGGGACTCAGAACAGCGGCTTCAGAGAACTTATGA
>JAUCGG010000047.1 GCA_030378015.1 Desulfococcaceae bacterium HSG8 | reverse complement strand
CAGATGCCTGACAGGCTGCCCTGTTTCAGACTTCAGACCATATTAATAGGCGCATTCCCAAAAAGTAGGAAAATTCCCGTTTCATAGCTATGCTTGGAACGTATCCCGGATGGGCTTCAGCCTCCCGCATCAGGACAGTTACTGATTTCACGCCTGACCCGTTCGGAAAATCTGATAATGAATAAAACAACATACTGACCGTATGATCTTTCTGCTTTTTGGGAAATGCCCCGTTATGAATAACAGACGAGTGATATCGTTCCGGATTTATAATTTTTAAGGAAAGGAATTTATCGAATGGGTGGTAAAAAGAAGGAAGCCAAAGAAAAGCCACTGGAAAAAATGACAGCCAAAGACCTTAGGGAATTAGCAGGAGAAATACCTGAAATTACAGGCGTTCACGGGATGAATAAAACGGAGTTGGTCAGTGCCATCAAAAAGGCAAGAGGCATTGAAGATGCTCCGGGCAAACAAAAAGACGCCTCGGTCCGGGAGATAAAAGGAAAAATCAGGGAAATGAAAGCAAAACGGGAAGGCGCGCTGAAAAAAGACGATTTAAAAATGGCGTCAATCTACAGGCAGCGCATCACCAGACTGAAGAAAAAAACACGAAGAGCTGCATAAAAGATGGTCCGTTGTCAGTGGTCAGTTGTCCGTTGCTTCTGTGCAACTGACAACCGACAACCGGCAACTGGCAACCGACAACCGACAACTGACAACCAATGAAAATTGATCCCGCGAGCTTGGCTTTTGATTTTGACGGTGTTTTTGCTGACACCATGACATTATTCCTTGATATTGCACGGGATGAATATCATCTGGAGGGACTGCGATATGAAGATATCACCTGCTATAATTTGGAAAAGTGTCTTCGTATAGACAGACAGGTCATCGACGCGATCATAATGAAGCTGCTGGAAGGGAATTATTCTGCCCCTTTAAGACCGATAGACGGCGCGCCCGAGGTTTTAGCCCGGCTAGGCAGAAAGCATAGCCCGCTTCTTTTTGTAACCGCTCGGCCAGACGGGGAACTGGTTCGTGACTGGATGCTGGATTTTCTGCCTTTTGGTCCTGCTTCAATAGAGGTGATTGCATCCGGTACCTTTGAAGCCAAGACAGATATTCTTCTGAACAGGGGGATTTCTTATTTTGTAGAGGACAGGCTTGAGACATGTTTCCTGCTCAGTGAGGCAGGCATTACCCCTGTTCTTTTCAAACAACCCTGGAACAGGGACAGACACCCTTTTACAGAGGTAAAAAACTGGAAGGAACTTGAGTCACTGATCAAGTTTTAACCTCCCGGGCTTCCGAAGTTTTCAAGACTCGGAAGTCTGCGAATACGGGAAACTTTTACATTTCAACTTCTGATTATGAACTATCACGGAACAACAATACTTGCTGTAAGGCACAGGGGCAGACTAGCGGTCGCTGGGGACGGGCAGGTTACACTGGGCAGTACCGTCATAAAGCACCATGCCAGGAAAGTCAGGAAAATATACAATGACAAGATTATTGTCGGGTTTGCCGGTGTCACTGCCGACGCCATGAACCTCTCTGAACGACTGGATGCCAAGCTGAACCGCTACAATGGGAACCTGGAACGGGCTGCTGTTGAACTGGCAAAGGACTGGCGGACCGACAAATATCTGAGGCGTCTTGAGGCAGTCATGATTGCTGCTGATGAATCCCGAATGTTCCTTATTTCAGGAAGCGGGGATGTTATTGAGCCTGACGAGGATATAATCGGTATCGGGTCAGGCGGGGTCGATGCCCAGTCGGCCGCAATGGCTCTTATCAGACATACGGATCTGGATACAAAGACAATCGTAGAAGAAGCAATGAAAATAGCGGCTTCCATATGTATCTATACAAACAATGAGTTAACCATAGAGGAATTAGGGGATTGAATATTGAATACCAATATTCGATAATAAAACGATGAGTGACCTTAAACCATCAGAAATTGTTGTAGAACTTGATAAATATATTATCGGTCAGAATAAAGCAAAGCGTTCCGTTGCCATTGCTTTGAGAAACCGATGGCGCAGGCAGCAGGTTCCTGAGGAACTTCGTGATGAAATCGCGCCGAAAAATATAATTCTTATCGGCCCCACAGGTGTGGGAAAAACTGAAATCTCAAGGCGTTTATCCAGGCTTACGGATTCTCCGTTTACAAAAGTCGAAGCATCCAAGTTTACCGAAGTCGGATATGTGGGCCGGGATGTTGAATCCATGGTCAGGGATCTCCTGGAATTAACTGTGAATATGCTCAGAATCAGGGAGCAGGATATTGTACAGGAGAAAGCTGTCCAGATTGCTGAAGAGAGGATACTTGATCTCCTGCTTCCGAAATCAAAAGCCCAGCATCATGAAGACGAAGAGCAGAACCCGGCCGCCTATCTTGAGGCGATGCAGGAGATAGCTGACAAATCATCTGCTACAAGGGAGAAGCTTCGCTCCATGCTTCGTTCAGGCAAGCTTGACGAGCGATATGTTGATCTTGATGTTTCGGAGCGGAATATGCCGGTGGTGGAGATTTTTTCCAACGTCGGTATGGAGGAAATGGGCATTAATTTCAAAGATATGTTCAGTAACCTTATCCCAAAAACCACGAAGCGGCGAAAGGTAAAAGTAGCCGAAGCCAGGGAGATTCTTATGCAGGAAGAAGCCCAGAATCTCGTGGACATGGATAAAGTGGTTAATCAGGCAATTGATAAGGTTGAGCAGTCCGGGATAATTTTTCTTGATGAGATTGATAAAATTGCCGGGGGGAACGGACACGGGCCCGATGTATCCAGGGAAGGGGTTCAAAGGGATCTCCTGCCCATTGTGGAAGGTTCCACAGTGATGACCAAGTACGGCCCGGTGAAAACAGACCATATCCTTTTTATTGCATCCGGAGCATTTCACACTGTCAAACCATCTGATCTGATCCCGGAACTCCAGGGACGTTTTCCCATTCGTGTGGAACTGGATTCCCTCGGGCGGAAAGAGTTTGTAAGGATTCTTACCGAGCCCAAGAATGCCCTGCTTCTCCAATATCAGGAGTTATTAAAAACCGAGGGACTGGAAGTAACCTTTGAAAAAGATGCTGTTGAAATGATTGCCAGCATTGCGGAAGAGGTGAACAATCTCACGGAAAATATCGGTGCAAGACGGCTTCACACCCTCATGGAATGCCTGCTTGAAGACATTCTTTTCGAGGCCCCGGACATGAAAAAGCAGCAGGTGGTGATAGACGGAAAATACGTGGAAGACAAGCTCAAGGATATTAAGGATAACGAGGATCTCAGCAGGTATATTCTTTAGTCGTCAGTTGTCCGTTGAAACTGACCACGGACAACTGACAACGGACAACTTACCAATGCCCAACATTGCAGACATACTCATTGAGGCTCTCCCTTACATCCGCCGTTTTTACGGTATGACAATCGTGATCAAGTACGGCGGTCATGCAATGGTTGATGAGCAGTTAAAGGAAGACTTTGCCCGTGATATCACCCTGATGAAGTTCATCGGGCTGAACCCGGTGGTGGTGCATGGCGGGGGGCCCCAGATAAGTTCGGTGTTGAGCCAGATGGGGATAACCTCCAAATTTGTCAGAGGAATGCGCCTCACAGATGCGCCGACAATGGATGTGGTGGAAATGGTTCTCGGGGGTAAGGTGAACAAAGCCATCGTGAATCAGATCAACCAGCAGGGGGGAAAGGCTGTGGGGTTAAGCGGCAAGGACGGAGGTCTTATTCTTGCAAAAAAACTCCACATTGTCTATCAGGAGGATGAGAATAAACCGCCGGAAATCATTGACCCCGGGCTGGTCGGAGAAGTTACCCTTGTTCAGCCGGAGATTATCAACACACTGACTGCCCAGGGATTCATACCCATTATCGCGCCTGTCGGCGCGGGGGAATCCGGCGAGACTTACAACATTAATGCGGATTTTGTTGCATGTAAGATAGCTGCAGCGCTCGGGGCAGGTCGTCTGATCCTTCTTACAGATGTGGACGGGGTGATGGATTCTTCCGGTTCTCTCATTTCCTCCATAGACGCGGAAACCATCAGGAAAATGGTGGATGAAAAGAGTATCTCCGGGGGGATGATTCCCAAGATCGAATGCGCTCTGGATGGGCTTAAAAGCGGTGTAGGAAAAGTTCAGATTATAAACGGAAAAAAGCGTCATGCCCTGTTGCTGGAACTTTTTACTGACAAGGGCATCGGGACGGAGGTTACAGCGTGAGCAAAGATGTAATCAGTAAAGCGGATCAGGTCATGGCCGCGACATACAAAAGGACGCCGATTGTCATTGCAAAAGGCAAAGGATGCGTACTCTGGGACACAGATGGCCGGGCATATACGGATTTTGTGTCGGGAGTTGCGGTATGCAACCTTGGGCATGCCCATCCGCGGGTTGTCCGGGCCCTTTCCATGCAGGCTGACACCCTTTTTCATGTATCGAACCTTTTTTATACGATTCCCCAGACCGAACTGGCATCATGGCTTGTGGAAAACAGCTTTGCAGACCGGGTATTTTTCTGTAACAGCGGAGCAGAAGCAAATGAGGCCGCCATAAAGCTTGCCCGGAAACATTTCAAGGAAAAAGGGGAGGCAGAACGCTACAAGATCATTACCATGGAAAAATCTTTCCACGGGCGTACCATGGCCACCCTTTCGGCCACAGGTCAGGGTAAAATCAGGAAAGGATTTGATCCTGTCTTGGACGGATTTGATTTTGTTCCCTTTAATGATGCTGACGCACTGCGGGATAAAATCGGGCCGTCCACATGCGCTGTTCTGCTGGAGCCGATCCAGGGAGAAGGCGGCATCCGCTGTCCCGCCCCGGGATATTTTGAGTCCCTGAGACAGATTTGCGATGAAGCCGGTATTCTCCTCATTCTTGATGAAATCCAGACAGGCATTGGCCGCACGGGAAAGCTTTTTGCTTATGAAAATTTCGGCATTGAACCGGATATCATGACCCTTGCAAAAGCACTTGCCAACGGATTACCCATTGGCGCAATGTTAGCGAGAGAGCATATTGCCGATGCTTTCGGCCCGGGGTCTCATGGATCAACATTCGGCGGCACACCGATTATTACGGCCGCGTCTCTCGAAGTGCTCAGAACCCTTTCCGAAGAGAAGATTATTGACAACTGCCGGGAAATGGGAGCATATCTCAAGGATAAATTGTTATTGCTGAAAGAAAAGTATGACGTCATTGAGGATGTCCGCGGGATCGGGCTTCTGCTGGGCATGAGGCTCAAAACAGAGGGATCGCCTTTTGTAACAGCCTGCATGGAAAAGGGATTCCTGATCAACTGCATCCAAGACAATATCCTGCGTTTCATTCCCCCACTGATCGTCGGGAGAGATGAGATTGACAGGCTTGTTGAATGTTTGGATGACGTGATGCGTGAAACGTGAAATCATATACGATTAATTATTACATCACGTTTCACGTTTCACGCATCACGCTTCACGCTTCACGTCTCAGGAGGATTTTTATGATGAAAAAGGGCATACTGGCACTTTCAGACCTTTCCAAAGAAAATTTTGAAGAGCTTTTTAAACGGGCAATTGAACTGAAAGAGCGGCGTAAAAAAGGAATTACGGAAAACATTCTTGCCGGAAAAACAGCGGGTCTCCTTTTCGATAAGCCGTCAACCCGTACACGGATTTCCTTTGAAGCGGCAATGGCGCAACTGGGAGGAACTGCTGTTTTCATCAGCGCAAAAGATACCCAGATGACCCGCGGGGAACCTGTCAGAGATGTTGCAAGGGTTTTCTCAGGATATCTGGATGCCTTGGTGATCCGGACTTATGCCCAGAGCCTGCTGGAAGAATTCGCGGAATTCTCCGATATACCGGTCATCAATGCCCTGACGGATCTCTATCATCCCTGCCAGGTGCTGAGTGATCTCATGACCGTGATTGAATACAAGAGCGGTTACAATGATCTGAAAATCGTATGGTTAGGCGATGGCAATAATGTCGCAAATTCATGGATCAATGCGGCCGCTGTGCTGGGCATCAACCTGGTTCTGGCATGTCCGGAGGGATATTTTCCGGATAAGAACATCATGGAAAAGGCTTTGGAAAAGCAATGCGGCCAGATCACCATAACTCCGAACGCTTCGGAAGCGGTAAAAGATGCAGACGTGATCTATACAGATGTATGGGTGAGTATGGGAGATAAAGAAGGTGAGGCAAAAAAGCAGGTCTTTGCACCTTTCCAGGTGAATTCGGAGCTTTTGGCAAAGGCGTCGAAAGATGTCATTGTCATGCACTGCCTCCCGGCTCACAGGGGAGAGGAGATCACGGAAGAAGTACTGGAAGGCTCCCGGTCTGTTGTCTGGAGCCAGGCGGAGAACAAGCTTCATATGCATAAGGCTGTGCTGGAAGTATTGATCTCCAGATAGCGCAGAAATTCAAACTACAGCAGGTATCCTTCATTTCGCAGTTTATCCCACAAGTCAACAAGCACGGTGCAGGCAACATAAATCCCCATTCTGACACGAAAAGGTAATATGGATAACGGACTTCTTGACCCTGTCACTCCGGGTGAAATTTTACGCGATGATTTTATGAAGCCGCTGGAAGTCAGTATAAATCAGCTTGCCCGTGATATTGCAGTTCCTTCCGACAGAATAAGCGGCATTGTGAACGGAAAACAGGGAATAACAGCCGAAACGGCTCTCCGACTGGAACGATATTTCGGTGTGGAGGCTCAGTTCTGGCTGAATCTTCAGTCCGAATATGATTTACGTATTATGAAGCGTAAAATTAGGTACAGATATTGAACAGCGAATTATCCCGATTCAGAGAGAACAGACAAGCATGAAAAGCTTCCCGCTTTTCATGCTGGTTGCCTGAAGCAATTTTACTTGCAGGAGCAATAAGTTATGCCCGAACTTGAATATCTGACAGATAAAAATGGTCACAAAAAGGCAGTTGTTGTTCCGATTGAATTATGGAACCGGCTGTTTCTGATAAATGACACCTCGGAAGAGGAGTTATCAGAGGCAATGGAAGACTATTGTCTGAATAAAGCAATGAACGAAGCAGAAAAAACTCCTTTGCTGAGTCGTGATGAAGCATTAGCATGGTTGGAGTCATAACCTGAAATGGAAGTCCGATATCGCAAATCATTCCTGAGAGATCTGAAAAAATTAAAAAAGCACACTGTTTATTCCAAAATTTTTGAGCTTGCCTTTACGACTCTGAGTGAGGCAGACGGTCTGAGAAATGTTACAGACGTAAAACCGATGAGAGGTTATCCTGACCGCTATCGCATACGTATCGGCAATTATCGTGTCGGAATAGAAGTTCATAATGATAATGTTGAAGTAATGCGTGCTTTGCACAGACGGGAATTTTATCGCTATTTCCCTGATTAATTAAGAATTAAATCCGGCGTAGCGGTTGGAAGACGATACAGAGATAAGCGAAGCTGTTCAAGACCATTTGGTTGCCGTTAAAAAATCGGATTCTTTCGGAACCTTCCTGACCATACAAAGGTAAAGGATAATGTCCTACAGCGATTTTACGTTAATGAAGGTAAAAAAAGATTTCGGACTGTCTGAAAAAAAGATAAATCTGTTTGAAAATGCTGAAAATACAGAACCCAGTGACTGGTTGAAAGAAACCCTGGATGTCAGTTTGGAACTGGCATTATCTTCCTCAAGCGAAAAAGCAAGATCAGAATTCATTGTGGCCCCGATATTACTGGAAATAGAAAAGAGAAATCATAACGTAATAAAGTTGATGATATCCTGAAGGAACCTTGGTTCTATCTTTATGATGGTAAAAATCAGTATGAAATTTCTGAAATGTCAGGCGGTGAGCGGGCCATATTTCCCTTGCTGGCAGATTTTGCCAGTTGGAATATTCATAACTCAGTAATTCTGATTGACGAAATTGAATTGCATTTACATCCGCCAATGCAACAGGCACTGCTAAGAGCATTGCCGAAACTGGGTAACAACAATCAATTTATTATAACTACTACACCACTTTTTAAATCCATCCCCCTTCATCGGGGATAACCCTTTAAATTATTAAGAGCCGGAGGGGGGACGAATTTAAAAAGTGGTGTACTACTCATTCCGACTTATATTGAACATTAGTGCCTGATGCACATATAATAAGCTTAGAGGTGTGATTTTGAGTGTTATCACCGGGAGACTCACCCGGAAAGACATACTGGTAGCCACCATGACTTATGCCGCCGAAACAATAGCCTGTGAGGAAGTGATAATACCTGCATCAGAAAAGGTATGCGGAAAATGCGGTTTCTTGCTGACGACCTATCTCAACGCGATGGTCAAATAATATGATAAAAATCGAACAAGAGCTGGCATATTTCCCTAAAATTCTAAAAAAAATCAGCAAGGGATATCGTATGCCATATCTTTACGGCACAGTCCTGAATCCGCATAATGGTGAGAAAACTTATACCGCAAAAAAATTTTTAGCAGATACAGGTGCAGCCATTACGGTACTGAACAGATCTTTCAATTTACTCTTCAAAGACAAAAACACCCCGATAATTGAGGAAATTCCGATACAATATGGCGGTTCATTAACGAAACTGCCAGTATATAATGTAAAATTAAAAATCAAGGGGATTGAATTTGATATCCCAGCCGCATTTGACAAGAGACTGGGTACGCATTCATTATTAGGGAATTTTGGATTCCTGAATAACTTCGACCACTTTGGCATCAGCAAAAAACGTAATAAACTCAGATTGATAAAAGTAAAAGGGTAATTCCATGCTTAAATACAGGGAACTGTATGATTATATATTAGGTGTTCTATATATATTAAAAAGGCAAAAACAATACGGATTTTTCAGTTTAAAAGACATTGTCGGGAATCTTGGTGCCAGATCAGTTTCCCGTGAACTATACGGAATAGCAAAATACCTTGAAGCCGAAGGTTATGTTAACACTTTACCTTCTCTTGGCGATGTCTTTGTCGAAATTACCCCGTCCGGAATTATTTATATAGAGGAAAAAGATGAGAATTTTATTCAGATATTTGAAAAGTTTATAGAGCAGCAGAAATCGGAACTGCAATTTGAGAAAATTGCATCCGGACTGTCAAAGACAAAAACAGAGGCATCAAGAAAACCGATTATCGCCAAAGTCAGTCATATAATAAGCTATCTGAATTCAAATAAAATACTTAAAAAATCTGATATAAATGCCGATGTGAAAATATTAAAGCTTGAACTGCAGAAGACGGATCCTGACAAAGAAGTTATTTCAATTAAATTGTCGAAGATGGCGGAATTGTCCGAATTAAGAAATCAGTCTTTGGAATTAAGAGAATATCTTGATGGCTATATTGATACTGCTTATTAATTATTAATTTGAAGGCTTAACTCTGAAAAAAGATGCGTTAAGGATTAACAATGAATAATGAATTCACGGCAATAATCGAAAGAGACGATGAATGGTTCATAGCATACTGCCCTGAGATTCCGGGAGCTAACGGTCAGGGGCATACAAAGAAAGAATGCCTTAATAGTTTGGCAGAAGCGATCAAACTGATTCTTGAAGATCGTCGGCAAGATACTTTCAGAGCTATACCTGATGATGCAATAAAAGAGATTGTTAAAGTGGCATGAAACGTCATGAACTTTTAAAACATCTTCGAGTGCATGGATGCTATCTTAAAAGAGAGGGAGCCTCGCATTCACTATGGTGTAACCCTGAAACAGGACACAGCGAAGCGATCCCGAGGCATAATGAAATACCAAACAAGTTGATAAAAAAGATATGCAGGATGCTTTCGATACCAGAAAAATAAACATGCTGAGAATTGCATTTGATTTGGATGATCTGAAATAAAAGAATATGTTTTGATATTTGTTATGAAGAACAAGGAGAACTATTGTGTCTGATAAAATAAAAAAAGTGGTACTGGCCTATTCAGGGGGCCTGGATACATCTGTCATTCTGAAATGGCTGGTTGAGACATACGACTGTGATGTCATAACATTTTCGGCAGATATCGGCCAGGGAGAAGAACTGGAGCAGATCGAAAAGAACGCTATGAAGACGGGCGCGAAAAAAGTTTATATTGAGGATCTGACAGAAACTTTTGTAAAGGATTATGTTTTCCCAGCGTTCCGAGCGAACGCCATATATGAAAGTCAGTATCTTTTGGGAACATCCATTGCCCGGCCCCTTATTTCAAAACGGCAGATGGAGATTGCAAAAATTGAAGGAGCGGAAGCTGTCAGTCACGGGGCTACCGGAAAAGGAAACGATCAGGTAAGATTCGAATTAAGCTATCTTGCCATTGATCCGGGTATAAAAATTATTGCTCCTTGGCGGGAATGGGATTTCAACTCCCGAACCGCGCTTATGGCCTTTGCCGAGAAGCACGGTATCGAGGTTCCCACTACCCATGCAAAGCCTTACAGTACAGACCGGAATCTTCTTCACATCAGCTATGAGGGAGGAATACTTGAAGATCCTTGGAAGGAGCCTCCGGAAAATATTTTTACCCTGACAGTTTCTCCTGACAATGCGCCGGATGATCCGGAAATCATCGAAATAACCTTTCAGCACGGGGACCCGGTTGCCATAAACGGAAAAGAGCTGTCCCCGGGGAAACTTCTGAAAGAACTGAACCGGCTTGGCGGAAAGCATGGCATCGGCAGGGCCGATCTTGTGGAAAACCGGTTCGTCGGTATGAAATCCCGGGGAGTCTATGAAACACCTGGAGGCACGATCCTGAGAACGGCTCACATAGCTATGGAATCCATTACAATGGATCGGGAAGTCATGCACCTCCGGGATTCCCTGGTACCGAAATATGCGGAACTGGTGTATTACGGATTCTGGTTTTCGCCGGAGATGGAGATTCTGCAAAACACCATTGATAAAACCCAGCAGAATGTCTCCGGGGTCGTCCGGCTGAAACTTTACAAAGGAAATTGCATTGTCCTGGGGCGGAAATCAGAGCATTCGCTTTATAACGAAGATTTTGCCACTTTTGAGGATGACGAGGTTTACAGTCAGAAGGATGCTGAAGGGTTTATCCGATTGAATGCCCTGAGGCTGCGGATTCGGAAAATGATCCAGAGGGATTAAGTGCTTATCTTCGGTTTTTGTTTTCGATAAAACCGAAGACCTGCGAGGTTTTGAAAACCTCGCAGGTCTTGAAAATATGAAAATACTGTCCAAAAAAATTTTTCCTAATTCTAACAGATAAAAATCAGTATTTTAAAGCAGCCACATTCATAAATAAGTTGAAAGACAGCATACTGATTGAAAAAAACAGGAAGTATGATGAAAAAAGTGTTTCTGAACAAAGCAAAGGAAAATCTGAAAATCGCACGGGCGAGTTTCGATATCGAATGCTATAATGCCTGCGCGAACCGTGCCTATTACGCTGCATTTCAGGCGGCAATAGCCGCCTTAGCTGATCACGGAGTACAGAGAGGAAAGAATGATCATGCATGGGTTCAGTCTGAATTTAACCGCAGGCTCATTAAAAAACAAAAAATCTACCCTGCCAGACTGAAAACTTATCTGCTGAATATGCAACAGATAAGAAATATGGCTGATTATTCCGATGAAAACGTCAGCAAAAAAGCTGGACGGGCGCAGCTCTCACAGGCAACGGAAATGGTTGAGGCAATAGAAAAGGAGTTGAGCAGATGAGGATAAATTTTAAACAGCAGGAACTTATCGAGGGACTTGTTGAATCGTTAAAAGAAAATTTTCCCGAGGTGGAATTTGTTGAAGTTACTGAAAGTCCTGAAAATCCGAATGATTTATGGGTAAATGTGATCAGGCCCGATGACGAAGACAGGGAACTCGAACTTTTCAGATTTTTCGCCAGTAAATGTACTGATATTCTGATGGATTATGGCTATCACATTATGCTAATGCCTATAAGACGGAAAGCAGCCTGAGGTATTATCAGTAGATCGAAAAAATAAAAAGTGTGGACGTACAGATCAGATTAAACTAAATAAAACAGGAGGAAAAAATTATGCCAGAAAAAGGATTATCAAAAAGAGAACGGAAAAGACGTAAAGTCCGTCGAAAGATTGCGAGGAAAGCAAGGCGTGTGAACCGCCTGAAAGCCAGATAAGAAACTAAGTTCCGTGTTTCAAAATTAACGTCCGGGTATAGAAACGCGGAGTGCAAAGCTTGCTTTGCCTGCCCGGAATTTTCGCAAAGCAAGCTTTGCACTCCGCGGAATTTACAACTCGGCATAAACTTTCAAACCTGCGAGGTTTCCAATACCTCGCAGGTCTGGAAAATTATTGTTCTGGATACTTATTTTCACGCCATCGTAAATAACGCATACATTCAGACGGAGTTGCTTATCATGTCCGAAAAACCCTGGGATGGCAGATTTTCCCAAAAGACAGATAAACTGGTAGAAGCCTTTACCTCTTCAATCCAGATTGACAAACGGCTTTACGCTTATGATATTGAAGGCAGTATGGCCCACTGTAAAATGCTTGCAAAGTCAGGTATTATCACAGGAGATGATGCATCGTCATTAATCAGCGGGCTTGAAAAAATAAAAACAGAAATCGAAGCAGATCAGTTCCGATTTGATGACAGCCTCGAAGACATTCACATGCACATCGAAGACCGGTTGTTTCAGATCACAGGAACAGTTGCCCGGAAGCTTCATACTGCAAGAAGCCGGAACGACCAGGTTGCCCTTGATATCCGGATGTATCTCCGGACGGAAACCCTGATCATCACCAGTCATCTCGCGGAACTGCGAAAGGTATTCCTTGCTCTCGCAAAGAAGTATATGGATGTGACGCTGCCGGGATATACCCATCTGCAACGTGCCCAGCCGGTTCTCCTGTCTCACCACCTTATGGCATATTACGAAATGTTTTCAAGAGATGCCGACAGATTCCGTGATACACTGAAACGCATCAATGTTATGCCCTTGGGGAGTGCGGCCCTTGCCGGAACAACATATCCCATTGATAGACATTATACAGCGGAACTCCTCGGGTTTCCTAGGGTGTCAGTAAACAGCATAGACTCCGTATCAGACAGGGATTTCATTATAGAATTCCTGTCATCAGCGAGCCTCTGCATGATGCACCTCAGTCGGATATCAGAGGAACTTATCCTGTGGTCATCATCCGAATTTGCTTTTATCGAATTGTCAGATGCTTTTTCCACCGGAAGCAGCATTATGCCGCAAAAAAAGAACCCGGATGTGCCGGAGCTGACGCGGGGCAAAACCGGTTCGGTCTTCGGGAGTCTGATTTCCCTGCTGACCATGATGAAATCCCTGCCGCTCTCTTATAACCGGGATATGCAGGAGGATAAAAAACCCCTGTTTGAAGCGGCCGATACGCTGAAGGCATGTATTGAGATTTACATAAATATGTTGCCCACAATAACGATAAACAGTGAAAGCATGCGCCAGGCGACATCCGCAGGTTTCCTGAATGCAACAGACATGGCGGACTATCTTGTTACCCGGGGGATGCCGTTTCGAGAAGCCCATAGCTGCGTCGGCAAGATGGTCAGTTACGCCCTGGATAAGAAAAAGGAACTCCATGAACTTGGCATTGAAGAATTACAATCCTTTTCTTCACTTATCGAAGAGGAGATTTTTGATTTCCTGACCACGGAGCAGATGATCAGTCGCAGGAAATCCTTCGGAGGAACGGCCGCGGAAAATGTGATGGCCGCGATTGAGGAAGCTGAAAAAAGCCTTGATAAAGAGGACCCATGATCAACATATCCAGACGAAATAAGAAACGGAATTTTTTACTGGCTCTTATGGTTATATTTACGGTGTTTCTATTCGGATGCGGGAAAAAAGGGCCTCCTGTGCCGGTTGGTCAGTTGTCAGTTGCCAGTTGCCAACTACACAGATTGCATTTATTGAGGATTGATTTTCATTTAGTCAGGATGTCTGAAATCTGTGCAACGGACAACTGACAACGGACAACGGACATGAAATATTTTTATAAGTTAAGCGGCAGCGGCAACGATTTTATTATAATTGATAACAGAAACCGGGAAATTGCTGAAAAACAACTGCCGGAGTTTATTGCCAGCGTGTGTCGGAGAAAGATGTCCGTAGGTGCGGATGGTCTGATCCTTATAGAAAATTCTGATACTGCTGATTTCAAATGGCGGTTTTTCAACTCCGACGGAAGCAATGCCGAAATGTGCGGGAATGGCGCGAGATGCGCGGCCCGCTTTGCTTACATCAACGGAATCGCCGGGCCTGAATTATCGTTTGAAACCGAAGCCGGTATTATTTCCGCGCAGATCATAAACGACCGGGTTAAAATAAAAATGCCTGATCCCACAGATCTCAGAACCGATTACTCTCTTGAACTGGAAAAAGGATCCCTGTCTGTCAGCAGCATTAACACGGGCGTGCCCCATGTGGTCATAGAAACAGAGAATATCGAAAATGCCGAAGTGGTAAAACTGGGTCGGGAAATCCGGTTTCACAGGGAATTCGGACAGGACGGAACCAATGTCAATTTTGTGTGCAGGCAGAAGGACGGCACAATCGTAAACCGGACTTATGAACGCGGTGTGGAAGACGAAACACTGGCCTGCGGAACGGGCTGCATTGCAAGCGCGCTTGTCACGGCATATAAATCCGGGGCAGATTCCCCCATTACAGTGATTACAAGAAGCGGGGGACGCCTGATGATTCATTATAAAGCAAAGGATGACAGGTTTTATGATATTTATCTTGAAGGTGATGCCCGAATCATATATAAGGGGGAACTTTGGGAGGATGCTTGGCATTAGGCGGTTCCAAAAGCGAGTTAAGGCCGGAGTCCGGCTTATGTCAGTACGGAGACCCGAACAACGCCCCAACGGTTCGGATTAGGTATATATATTAAAAATCTATCTGAAATCACGCTATGTGCAACTTTTTTTAATAATGCCACAAAGACACGAAGACACAAAGAAACTTCGTGAGACTTCGTGCCTTTGTGGCATTACAAGCTGTGCATCTCGTGAAATCGTAAATCTGAAATTGTAAATCATCATGCAACATACCGCATATATATCAGCGGGATCGAACATAGGAAATAAGCTTTTAAACTGCCAGGACGGTATTGTTGCCATTACCAGATCCGGCAAATCTGTTTTAAGAGATCATTCCCGGTTTTATAAGACTGAACCGGTTGATTACAGGGAGCAGGACTGGTTTGTCAACGCAGCAGTAAAAATTGAAACCAGTCTTGACCCGCTTCAATTGCTGGGCGAACTCAAATCCATAGAACGGGAAGCCGGACGAACAGGGGATGTCATAAGATTCGGACCCCGGGTGCTTGACTTGGACATTCTTCTGTATGATGATATGGTTATCAAAGTGGGAGACCTCTGTCTGCCTCACCCCAGGATGCATAAAAGGCATTGTATCCTGAAACCTGTTTGTGATATAGCACCTCATCTGGTTCACCCGGTTTTAAAAAAAGATATGCAATATTTACTGGACAATTTGGATCATGAAGATCAGGGGGTTATTCAACTGTAAATGCTGAGATTACTGATTTTTTTCGGAACAATATACCTGAGTTACAAATTGTTCAGGTCATGGGTGCGAAAAAATATGTTAGCCGGAAAAGTGTTTTCGGATCAGGTCGTCAACAAGGTGGACGATATAATGGTAAAAGACCCGTTTTGTGAAATTTATTTTCCGAAACGGGAGGGGGTGCATCTGAGTGTTGACGGAAAAGACCTGCATTTTTGCAGCGCGGAATGCAGGGATAAATTTATTGCGCTTTCAAAAAAATAAATGGTAAGTTGTCAGTTGTCTGTTGTCCGTTGCAACTGGCAACTGACCACTGACCACCTGGGAGGTTATTTAATGAAGTTTTTCATAGATACGGCAAACATTGATGAAATAAAAGAAGCCCACAGCATGGGCATGGTGGACGGCGTGACAACCAATCCCTCACTCATTGCAAAAGAGGGCAGGGATTTTGAAGAAGTTATAAAAGAAATATGTGAAATCGTTGACGGCCCTATCAGTGCCGAAGTGATTGCACTGGATGCCGAAGGGATGCTCAAAGAGGCTCGTCATCTGGCAGGAATTCATAAAAATATCGTGATAAAGATCCCCATGACGGTAGATGGTCTCAAGGCAACCCGCCAACTCACCGAAGAAGGAATCAGGACTAATGTAACGCTTGTATTCTCACCCCTTCAGGCACTCATGGCAGCCAAAGCAGGCGCAACCTATGTAAGCCCTTTTGTGGGACGGCTGGATGATATTTCCCAGGAAGGTCTTGACCTGATTGATCAGATTGTTACAATATATGATAATTATGAATTCAGAACCGAGGTCATTGTTGCAAGCGTCCGAAATCCGCTTCATGTTCTTGACTCAGCAATGCTCGGCGCGCATATTGCCACCATTCCTTTTAATGTGCTTGCCAAACTGGCAGCCCATCCGCTGACAGATAAAGGCATCAAAGCTTTTCTGGATGACTGGGAAAAGTCAAAAAAATAGACCATGATCTTTGCTCGGCTCGGATTGGCAAATCCGAGCCATATCCGGCGGGAGAATCATAAATCTTCGAACCGGACTTTTGAAATTTCGGAAGTTTTTATGACCAGATAGCGGGCCTATGTTTCCAAGCATGGATTTACAGGGGATCAATCCCCGGCTGAAAGCGGAAGCAGCCTGAAGGCAGCTTGTTACACTGTATTTCAGCTTTATTTTTCAATCTCTTATAACTCAGACTTTCCAGGTCTTTATGACCAGATAGCAGGCATATGTTTCCAAGCAGGGATTTAAAAAAATTACTGAGTCACCCTAATTTTCTGACAATGTTTCGCATGGCGGCAGCCCCGGGAATTGTGATCCTGCTGTTATATCCCAACCGGTTTTTCGCATTCTGCGCTGCACTTTTGTTCAGCGCGGCAGCCATTACAGATTATCTGGATGGCTATTTTGCAAGAACCCGGGGGCTGGTCTCCGATTTCGGAAAGGCTATGGATCCGCTTGCAGACAAGCTCCTGGTCTCTTCTGCCCTGATTATGATGGCCTCCCATAAGTGGATACCGGGGTGGATGATCTGCATCATTATCGGTCGGGAACTTGCCATAACAGCACTGCGCGGCATTATTGCTGAAAATGAACAGGATATTTCCGCATCTGTGCTTGGGAAATATAAGACAGGATTTCAGATAGCTGCAATTATTCCTCTTCTGATTCATTATCCCTATTACGGAATAAATTTTCATTCGATAGGACTTTTTTTTCTATGGGGTGCTTTAATATTAACGGTCTGGTCAGGGGCGGACTATTTTATAAAGTTCAGAAAGCTTCTTCAGATCTAGCACATCTTCCATCATAAATACACAATGACGTATTTTTTTATATAATTTGGCAGAGATTACCCCCGTATCCGGTACGGAGTCTGAAATTTTCGGTCTGAGGAGTTTTTATGCGGAATTTCGGGAAAAACTGCCCGGAATTCGATTTCCGGGTAGGATTTTCCTGTCTTCGGGGTCTTCGGGATACTTTTCCCGGATCGGAAAAAAATCATTAGGAATTATATAGTTCCGAATTTTTCACCCCACCATATGGGAATGCCGTGACATTCGGCGAACTGTCCCTTCTTCTCTGAACCGCTTCCGTGTTCAGTTTTAATATTTTTACCTGTCAAATTTTTTGCTGTGATATTTTGCTGTTACGGATTTTTTTGTCCGAGCAGAAAAGATGAGTATTTTTTAACGATTCATCACAAGCCGGTCTTTTTTTCAAAGAATTTTACGTTCCCGGACAGTAAAGGATGTATTGACGAAATATGTATAATACCAATAAACCATCTCCGTTTTATCTTGCCAAAGTAACATTTAAAGACATCCAGGGCTTTGAATACCTGTCCGCCGATTTCCTCGGGGAGTCCGGCGATGTCCGCATGTGTTCAATGTTGCTTGGCGATAACAGTTCAGGCAAAACCGCATTCCTCCGATGTCTTGCATTGGGAATATGCGACGGAACGAGCGCAGCCGGACTCATGAGGTATTTACAGGGAAACCTGGTCCAGCACGGAAAGCAGAGCGGAACTATAGCGGTCGAATTAATTCGTCCCGGAAACAGACTTCATAGTTATCTCATTGTAACAGAAATTGAACCTGTGCCGGTTGCTGAACAATTAACAAAAAAATTTTATCATATTTCAAATAACGGATCTGAGATACAAACTTCCGCAAGGGATTTTCCCCTGGACAATCTTTTTGTATGCGCTTACGGTGCAGGCCGTGTTTCGGGACAAACGACTGATAAACATGAATATTACAGAATAATAGAGGCAGTCAGCAACTTGTTTCACTATGTTCAGCCCATGCAGCACCCGGAACTCAGCCTTCGCCGGATTATTTCAGCCGCACAAAAGAATGTCCATGAAGCTGAAAAGATTCAGGCCGGACAGGAAACACTTTTCCGCTTTCAGAAATTAATTGAAAAGCTGTTTATGTTCGAGGATCAGGACACTGTTGAATTAACGGAAAAGGGAATCGAAGTCGTCAGTGCGAAAAAACATTCCTCTCTTCTGACCCACGGGGACGGTTATAAAAATACAGCAGCCTGGGTTCTGGATTTTATTACCTGGAACATGCTTGCAGGCAGAAGCCTTGATCCGGATAACATATCGGGGATTGTTCTGATTGACGAAATCGAACAGCATCTGCATCCCAGATGGCAGCGTCACATTGTAAAACTGTTGCGCGAAGCCTTTCCCAAAGTTCAGTTTATCGCCACAACACACTCTCCTCTGTGTGCTGCCGGCACTGCTGACCTTAATGATGATGAAAATCAGTTGTTACGGCTTCATAAAAAGGATTCGGAGCAGACAGAACTGAACATCATCCCTTCTTTACGAGGCTTCAGAGCCGATCAGGTCTTAACTTCCGAGGCATTCGGTCTGGCCACCACCCGCAATCCTGATCTGGCTGAAAAACTTAAAGCATTCGGAGAACTTTACTTAAAAGCGTCCCGGGATAAATACGAAGAACAAAAATTCCTTGAACTGCGTGATTTCCTAGATGAGTATCTGCCTGAATCGGCTGAAGACAGTGAGACCCGCCTGATGCAGCAAAAATTAAAAAAAATGTTGAAAGATATCGGAATCGTTTCTAATGTAAAAGGAAAAGATCATGATTAAACTGGAGAGCCGTCCTCCTGTTCCGGATTCATTGAAATCAGAAAAGGTAAAACGGATAAAGAATAAAATTTCTGATAAAATTCAGGCAGGCGAATGCCTGAAATCAGTTGATTTTGAACCATACTGGAGAGAAAATGATGTCAAAACAAGCCTTTGGAGATATCATCATAAAAAATGCTGCTACTGTGAACGAAAACGTGATCTGAAACGGGAATCCGATGTGGAACATTTCCGACCGAAAGCCAAAGTAACAGAGGATGAAAATCACTCCGGTTACTGGTGGTTAGCCTACGATTGGACAAACTACCTGTTTTCCTGCAAGGCTTGTAATCAGGAATATAAGAAAAATCGTTTCCCGCTTCTGCCTGGCGGGAAACGGGCTTTCAAGGAAAGAGACGATTTATCTGTTGAGAAACCGGTGCTGATTAATCCGATTGATGAGATTCCTGAGAAATTCATCGGATTCGACTGGCAGGGGAGCTATGGAATTTTAGTAAAAGCAGTCGGATTGGACAAAGCAGGACGAGGACATCAGACTGTCAACAGACTGACAGCAATCAATGATCAGAATGTTATGAGACAGAGGGCTGAACTTGTCAGTTTATTACAGGCTATCGCCAGCATAATGATTTCTGCCAAGCACTGTGATAATCAGACGCTAATCAGCGAATATTCTGAGATAATAAAAACTGAAACCTCAGCTAACAAAGAATTTGCAGGCTTTCGCAGGGCATTTTTCCGAGCTTTGGGACTTTGACTTTGTGAATGTTGCAAATCTTCTGAATAGAGAATGCCGCAGGTGTTTTCCAATGCGCTGGCAATCACCTGACTGTCATAATAAGAATATCCGTATCTTTCCGCAATATCAAGAGCGATACGGATGGTCCGGTGTGTTATAATACGCAGTGTGTTTTCCTCTGCAAACTTATCGGTTATGCGGCGTATCCGGGGATAATCAAAATTGAGTTTGCGATGCATTACGTTGGCTGACTCACTGATAACCTGTGTGGAAATCACTGCGTTTTTACTGAGCAGTCCGACAGCGATTTCTTTTTTTGATATGACATTGCTGACAGTGTAAATCAGGATATTGGTATCAAGAAAATATTTACCGCGCATTTGCCTCCTCTCTGTCAAAGCAGTACGCGGTCAGATCCGCATTAAACTCGTTAAAAAAACTTCTGAGTTTGTCTTTCTCGGAATCCTTGCCTGTTGTCTCCGGTTCGGTTTCGCTCAGTAAGATGACTTTCACCTTTTTAGCATACCAGTCCTGATAAGATTCAGGGATTCTGATGATTCCGTTATGCGGTTTGGCTTCGAATTCAATAGATTGCATAATATTCTCTCCTTAATTAAACTCATTTTCTGAAATGTCATCTGATCTATGTTCCTATACCGAATAATTATGCCGAATTTCTGATTTCATCTGATTTCAGGCTGCCAGCAAATCAATACTCCGTGCCTTGGCGATTTCCGTTTCACGGATCATACGAATCTGAGACGGAAAGAGGGTCGTAACAGCAATCGTATCTCCGCCGAGAGTTATAAATTCGACTTCATATCCTTCCCCGTTATTGTGAACCAGAACAACGGTTCCGATATCGCCTTTTGCCAGTTTAAGATGCTCTGTATCTTCTGTAAGAACAACACTGTCCAGTTCCTGTATCATTTTGTTTTTCCTTTCAAAGGGTATGCGGTTACAAAAGAAGGTATATGTCTGTCGTTTTGTACAGTCATGCATCGCGGAAAACTTATGGGCCAATATCCCGATGCCTGCAAAACCGAAATCAGCAGATGGAAAATTCTGATCCGGCCGGTGAAACTAAAGATATTATAGTAAGGATTTGTAATCCTGTCTAAATTAAATCCTTGTAGTTCTCACAGGATCGGAATATCTGAAAATTTACATCTGCTGATAATACTATTGCAGATAGGGATAAGTCAATAGGAACGGAAAGAATTTTACTTAAGCCGCGGGGATGCATGGGAAGATATGAAAGGAAAAATAATACCGGCAATTATCTTTCTCTGTCAGTAACACATTTTGAAAGCTCCGTACCAATGGTCAGCCACACCTCCCTGAGTTTGTCATTCCGGATATTTCTGTATATCATGATGACATCTTCTTCCTCTGTTGTAAGCTCGGATACCTTTTTATCCTCATGACACACGATGTCATCTGCAAAATAGTTCAGATCCACACCGAATCTCTTTGCCAGACTGATCAGTTTTTCAATGGCGATCCTGTTTTTTCCGGTCTCGTATTTGTAAATCTGCTGGATAGACACATCAAGTTCTTCAGCCAGCTTTTCCCGGGATATTTTCTGCTCTGAACGCAATTGCTTGGCCGTTTCCGGAAATTGTAACCGCACAGGTCGAAAAGTTTACGGTGATTTCCGGCGGTGTCCTGATAAACAAAGCGGGGGAAAGCAATCTGAAAGATTACGTTACATTGCCCGGACATTATTTCTGAAACATGGTACTAAGTGCTCTGTTTCATAAATGATGTCCAAGTTAAAACGGAGGAGTGCAAAGCTTGCTTTGCGCCGCTGCGGGATTCCCGCAAAGCAAGCTTTGCACTCCGCGGAATTTTATAACCCGGACATTATTTCTGAAACGGAGCACTAAGTCATATTTTCTTTTATAGCCAGGGCCTCCGCATACACCTTTTTCTTGGATATGCCGTATTTTTCTGAAATATTTCTTGATAGTTCCGAAAGCCTTATATTCCCTTCTCCCAGGCCCATCTCAATTTCAGCCCTGAGTGTTTCAGGGCTGACTGTCTCCCCGTCACCCGCACCCATTAATAGGAGAGTGCATTCTCCTTTTACCAAAGGACGATCTTTCAGAATATTTATAATTTCAGATAGCTTTCCCCGAAGAAATTCTTCATGAACCTTGGTCATCTCCCTGGACAGCACCGCATACCGGTCCCCCATGACCGATATAATCTCTTCCAAAAAGGTCAGGATGCGTTTCGGAGATTCGTAAAACACGAGGGTTTCACTTTTATCCGCGAGTGAGTTTAGCTGGCTCAGACGTTTCCCTTTTTTCTTCGCGGGAAAGCCTGTAAAAGTAAAAGCATCCGTAGGCAGTCCTGAAACGCTGAGTGCGGTAATGAGAGCCGACACCCCCGGAACAGGAATCACTGTTATGTCACTTTCAATGGCTTTCTTTACAAGGCGGTATCCAGGGTCAGATACAGAGGGGGTTCCTGCGTCGGATACAAGGGCCACAGACATACCCTCTTTCAGCTTCCGAATCAGTTCGGGGGTTCGGTACTTCTCATTGTGCTCATGGCAGGAAACCAGCTTTCCTTTAATATCATGGCTGGCCAGCAGTTTCCCGGTTTGCCGCGTATCCTCGGCCGCGATAATATCCGCGGATGAAAGGGTGCGAATCGCTCTTACTGTAATATCATCCATGTTTCCTATGGGGGTTGCTACAACGTAAAGTTTGCCTGTTTTATTCATTGCTTATTATTGAATTACAAGGAGTGCAAAAATAGAGCGAAGCGGTTTTTTGCATTTTACGGCGGTGAAGCAAAAAACCGCTTCGCTCTATTTTTGCACTCCTTTATTTTCACGCTTCTGAGATAAAATCACTCAGTAATGACTCCAGTTTTTCAACGCAGCCTGAGTAGAAATGATCAGCGTCTTTTATCACTTCAAACCGGGCTTCAGAGTTCCAAACAGGGAGCATTTTTCGGATGAGGTCTGGCGGGGCAATTTCATCACTGCCGCCGGTTACAACAAATTTCAGGCATGGCATTGACAGTGCAGGCTTAAAGTCCATAAAGCCTGCCGGCGGTGATACCATGATCATGTTGGAAGCGTTTTTACAGTCTGTGTGCGCATTTACCCATGCGCCGAAGGAATATCCTGCAAGATCAGCATGTCTGATTCCTTTTTCAAAAAGATATGAAATTGCAGAAATAACATCCTCCTGTTCCCCGATACCTTTGTCATAATGCCCCTGGCTTCTTCCCACGCCTCTGAAGTTAAATCTTAATGTGGCATATCCGTTTTTCCGATAGGCCAGGGCAACCGACTCGACGATATGGTTATGCATGTCTCCGCCATAAAGAGAATGCGGATGGGTGATAACAGCGCCCTTATTTCCTTCGTTTTTGTCAAACAATCCTTCAAGTTCATACTCTTCGGACAGGAATCTTATTTTTTCTTCCATCTTATTTTCCTTTTTCAATTGTCAGTCGCCAGTTGCAACTGATAACTGACAAATCTTACGCTATGTGCAACTTAAATGCCACGAAGGCACAAAGTTTCACGAAGGTTCTTTGTGTCTTCGTGTCTTTGTGGCATTATCTGTCTGTGTTCTCTTCGGTTAAAAAAAAGTTGCACATGGCGTAAATCTTAATTCACGCCAGCCTGGGTCATTTTTGAGACGACCAGATGATGGAATGGTCTGATAATATTAAAATAGACCGGCCCTGTCCAATGTTTATATTTCACAATTGTAATCACATGAAAGCATCTGATGTCATCTTTCAAAGGTTCAGCGACAACAGCCAGGTATGCTTTCAGGTGCTTGTCTTCCGGTGTTTCCGCAATCCAGTAATGTTCATCTTCGGCAACGCGGACAATGAAAAAACTTGCATTTTTCCCCGGCGTTAACGGAACATCATCCGGGCATAGAGACGGCGGCTTTTCTGGCTTTTCATGTCTGGCCAGACCAAGAATCCGCACAATGATCTCCCGAATACGAAAAAGCATGATGACCCACCAAGGGTAATAAGAGAGCATAGATGCGATAAATTGTCGTAAACTTACATTTCCTTCTGCAGTTTTTACATCGCTATAATCCGCATCTGTAAGGAAAGGTTTCAATTCTTTAAACTTTTTGATATTATTCATAATTTCAAATGTCATCTCTACGATTTTCAGTCATGCAGCGACCGAAATTTCAGGATTGTTCATGAATACTTTCGACCTGTGCGGTTAGATGTAACTGCCTGAAATTTAATAACCCGACAGGTAATTATGGAAGTCGGAAATTACCGATTTCCGGGGATTTGGCCGTTTCCGGAAATCGTAACCGCACAGGTCGCAACATTTTCTCGTTCAGGTTTTTTGGCTTCCGATAAAATGATATTTTTCATCATCGTTTAGAAATGGATTATCATGTTCAAGCTTCAAGAGTCGTTTCTTGACTGGTATCCCGCCGCCATAACCTACAAGCCCTCCATCACTTCCGATAATTCGATGACAAGGAATAATCAGACCAATTGAATTTGCAGCATTTGCGTTGGCAACAGCCCTTACAGCTTTTTCATTATTTATGGATTTTGCCAAATCCAGATATGTAGATGTTTTACCATAAGGCACTTGCATTAAAGCATTCCAAACACTTTTTTGAAAATCAGTTCCTACCATCAATATGGGAATATCAAAGCCTATTCTATCTCCTGCAAGATACTCGTCTAACTGTCGTTTGGCATTCTGCAAGACTTCATCATCTTGCTCTGCAAAGTCAGCATTCAAACCTTCTTTGATTCGATTATCAACAGTTGTTCTCATTTTCCTGTATCTGAAATCAAGTAAGCATAATTTGCAGTCAAATGATCCCAATATTAATTCACCGATTTTAGTTTTGTAATACTGGATGTTGATTTTATTCATCTTAAATACTCCTCATTTCTATATTCATAACATTTAGTTAGGCTGCAAGGGCGGCAAAAAAAGACCTCTCCGTCCGGCAGCCTTTGCAGTGAAGCTTCATAATAAGCTGATAAACAATATTCAATTTATGAATAAATTCATCACTACTTGTTTATAACCAGATTATGAAACTTCAAATGAGGAACTTATTTTGTCCTCACTCCTTATATTATTCAAGCCTCAACCCGGAAATTATCTGCAACAGATAAATCACTTCATCCATCCCTGTCTTTCCATCACTGTTTATGTCCTTAACAAGCTCCTTCTCGATGCTCATTCCTGCCAAAACCTGTAAAACCAGTATGACATCGCTCAGATTATAATCCACACCTCCGGCCCCGGAAACATTGCACACTCTCAGACCACCGCCGTAACTCGTGGCCCAGACTTCATCATGGTCCGACGGATTAAAGAATATTCGCACCGGCTGTTTGAACGGGTATTCTTCAATCTGGGTAAATGTCGGAGTGTCGCTCCGCAGGTTGTCGGTGGACCACAAGCCCTGAGCTTCAGTGGAGAGATAAAGGATATCCGGGTTATCAGGGTGGATCGTGCAGGATTCGACGCGGAAGAGGTCGCTGATACGGGTCCACTTCTTACCCCTGTCAGTTGTGCGAAAGAGACCGCCTACGTCAATGGGAGCAGTCCCCCAGTGGCTGTACACAGCAGCGTACCAGGTGTTCTGGCCTGAGTCGTGCGGGTCAATGACTATGTCTTTGGTCCATCGCACCATTAGCGGATCACTCAGGTCTTCCCATGAAGTTCCGCCATCAGAACTTACGAATACTCCCGAACTTTCGGTAAACAGGCCGGATGCGTCACGCCGGCCCGAGTAGGTTACCAGCAGGGTGCCGTCATTAAGCACATGAATGTTGAAAGGGTGTCCCTCTGTCCGCGGCGGATCACTGAGTTTGGTCCATGACGCGGAGTCGCCTGCGCTCAGATTGCGGGTGACATATATCCCGCCTTCAGCACTGTGGATCACGCTTGCATACATGGTATCCGTGTTATTGGGATCAATAGCCAGCCAGATGACAGGGTGTCTGAAGTCTTTGAGCAATGGCCAGGTCTGGCCCTGATCGTTCGACATGATCACATGTCCCTCACCGCCATCAATTCTGGTATCCTGCAGATATGGCACCTCATACATATCATGTACGGACGACGTGGCCCCGTATAATGTTCCGGTCGTGGGATGCTCAATGATATGGTAGGTGGTATTATGCGGCAGCCCGTGACTGAAACCGGATGTCCAGGTCTCGCCGTTATCAGTGCTTCTTATGCCCCTGATATCCGTGAAAGCGGCAAGCAGGGTGTCCTGACCGGTCCAGTGGAGCCACCATACGCTTGTCTGTTCGATGCCGACACCGCTATAAGTCCCGCCTTTGGGTGTCTGGGCACCTGCCGGGTTTTCATAACCCGGATCCACATAGACCTGTCGCCAACTGGTTCCGCCATTGTCAGTTACATGGGCAAACCCGAGGTCAGTGATGATTACACGATTCGGATCATCGGGGGAGACTGCAAAACCCAGGGCATATTCCGGAAACCACCAATCAAGGTCCCCTCCCCTGCCGCACCAGCCTGTGGCAATGTTCTGATTGTCTTGGGTCAGGAAGACTTCGTTCCAGGCATCTCCGCCGTCTGTGGTCTTATATACAACAGGAAAGGCTGTGTTGACGTTACCGCCGGCCACATAAGCCACATCAATATCATTAAGTGCCATTGCCACAAAAAAAGGATGGGCATCATCAGCGATTCCGGCAGTTATTCCTGTCCATGCAGTCTGGCCCCGGTCGAGTCTGTATATTCCTTTATATTCCCTCATTTCCGCGCCTGTCACTCCCGGCCAGACATCGCCTGATCCCAAAGTGACGGCAAAGAAGCGGGTAACAGAGCCTTCTTTTGCGCCGGCAAAAGAAACCATGGCTTCATCTGCTCCGATACCTCCGACAGAAGACAGGGTAAAACTGGTTCCCCCGTCAGAGGATACCAGCAGCCCTGCATTTGTGCCCACGAAAATGTCATTGCCATCCCAGAATGCACCTGCAATGCGAAGACTCTCGGAATCGCTGTGAACGGTGCTGAAACTCACGCCTCCGTCATTTGAAAAATAAAGGGTGCTATAGTCGGAAACGAGAATGCGATCTGAATATCCCGGGTCCGCGTGGAGCGAGTAAGCCTCGCCGGATGTCGGATCGTTTGCAAGAGGACTCCAGGTATCTCCGCCATCAATGCTTTTTTTCGGGGTCCTCAGATCGTTCGCGAGGCTCACTGCATAAAGTATCAAGGGATCCGAGGTAAAGCGGACATGGGAGTCAATTCCTCCCCATAGTTCATTGAAATGAACGGTTTCCCAAGTTCGGCCAAAGTTGTCAGTACGGAAAACGCTGCTCATATCCGTGGCCATATATATAACCTGCGGATTGTGAGGGCTTATGGTCGCAGAAAAAAGCGCTCCGCCGGCCCCGATACCGCGTGATTCCCAAACTCCCTTATTTTCACCCGGCGTATCTGTATTTCCATCTGACGATTTGCCTGCTGTTGCTGTATTGCCGTAAACACCCATATTGACCCGACCGCCATTGGGGGCCGGTTCGTTCGCATATTCAGATGAAGTGTCGCCCGCATCAATGCCCGGACTGTGGCCGGAATCAACAACCCATCCGCCGCCGCCACTTGCTGACGGATCCCATCTGCCTGCCGAAGATTTCAGATGATAGTCATTGGCACCCGCAAACAGCGGATCAGAAGATATGTTGCCCTGCCCGGAAATCGCTTCCTGGGAGACAGAGTATGTCACCGTCAGTTGGGCCGGTGCAGGGTCAAGTTCAACATCAAAATCATCCCCGCCATTTCCCCAGAAGATGGAATTGAGAACTGTTACCTGGGAAGTTTCATATACCTGAAGTCCGCAACCGGATAATTCACTGCTGGTGCAGGTATTATCTGCGATTGTACAATGTCTGACTGTCACCTCAGATCCGACTTGCTGCCCGTCTTCATCATTGCCCCCGTCCACAAACAGGCCCGCACCGCCGCCGACAGCGCCATTCCCGTCAACTGTGTTATTGTAAATAAGATCGTGATCAATAGTGGCTGTTGCTCCGTCATCTATAAACTCTCCGCCGCCAAATAAAGGAGCAAAGTTGTCGTGAACAACATTATATGAAAGGTTGGCACTGCACCCCGCGCCATAAACAAGAATCCCTCCTCCGTAGCCGTAGCCAATATCCTTGCCTGTCACATTTCCTATGACATGGTTATATGAAATTTCCGCGGGTCTGGCATAAATATGCATTCCGCCACCGTGGTCGTTGGTTCCGGTATTTCCCTGGACAGTGTTACTCCGAATCACCACCTGTCCATCACTGATTTTTATTCCTGCGCCAAAACCGGCCGCGTTGTTCCGAATGATGTTTTCGATGATGGAAATATCAGATCCGGTTGAATAAATTCCCCCTCCCTGGCTTTCCAACCCCGCGTTTTCGCCCGGATGCCGCGTATCATTATTCTCAATGGTGTTATTCGATACTGTCGGAGATCCTCCGTCACAGAAAATGCCTCCCCCTGCATAGAATTCTGGCAAATACTGCCCGCTTCCGGTTCCTCCGGTAATTCGAAATCCGTCAAGAACACTGGTTCCCGGATTGATCAGTGTAACCACCGCATCTGTACCATCTCCCTGAATATGAGTTGCGTTTGCGGCAGTGTCACGGTCATTGAAGTTTCCGTTTGCTGCATATCCGCCCAGAATATTGAGCGTCTTACCCGAAACTCTGATATTTTCCCCGTAAGTACCGGCAGCCACTTTAATAGTATCACCATTTTCCGCTACGTCAATAGCGATCTGAATGCTGGTGTACGGGTGAACTGTCGTGCCGTCCTGGGCACCTGCGGTGTTATCATCATCAACATGGATATCGGCGGCCATTGAAATTTGCGCTGCAAAAAATATTGCCAGAAAAAACACGCATACTGAAAAATGTTTCTTGTGTCTGAGCATAATTTCCTCCTTTAAAAAAATGGTAACATTTTACCTTATTTATCCCTACAACGTCACTTACAATGCATAGCTTATCTCATAACCAGATTCATCAATAAATCCTCACCCGTCTGACAGCCGGGAGCCTAGCGTGGTACGGGCGGGTCAGGAGCCATTGCAAGGCTCTGACCTTGCCAGGTTTCAATTATCCCTGTTTCAATATTCTCCTGTTATAATTCATGGTAGTCTTTTTATCTGATTAGAGATTCCATTATCTCATGAACATCTATGTTATTTGTTTCTGCAATTTCGTTAAGAGAAAGTTCGGTGCTAACTGTTGATACCCCAGCTTTTTTTAGTTTTAAGACAAGTTCGTCGGGACTTGTGTCGAATATAGGGGCTAAATGTACAATTCTTGCATTTGTTATCTTTTCAAATGCAGCACCTGAAGAATATATATCATTGAAGGACAAGCCAAACAAAACCCCACCCAAGATAAGTCCTAAAAGTATGAGATATAGATACTTGTTTGAAAAATATCTGAAAAAAATCTTCTGGTGAGAATAAATGTGAAGCAGCCCGGTTAACGCAAAGAATAAACTCATCCATTCATGAGTAGCTCTAATGCTGCCAGTGGAAATCTCAAAAAACAATAGTAAGCCTGTTATTGAAACGACAATAAAGGCACCGATAGTAAGCGATGTGGAGATTTTTTGAATATTCATAGTTCTATCCATTGAATTTTCATAGGCTAACGTTGTGATAAGGGGCGGGGCGGGTAAACGGAAGGCTTCATAAAAGAACAGCCCGCCCCGTGTCGGGTAGCCGGGGGATGTTGCCATCCCCAAGCCGTAAGAAACTGTCGGCAACACGACAGGTTGAACTCCCGTTCCTCATTAATGAGCAACGGAATATCGAGGTAGGACAGCCAGTTACCCGACTGCCCCCTCACAGACCCCTGCGTGCGGAATTACCGCACAAGGTTCCTCAGTATTACTCGCCTGACGCACTACGCCGCATTGAATTACGCAGCGCAGCTTTTTCTGCTATTCTCCGCAGTGAGGTTTGCATTTTTCTCCGACTCAGCTTTGTCCGGCAATGTTTCCTTTCTTCGGCAGGCTCAGACACAGCGGACTGCGTAATCCTGCCCACCCCTTCCCCGTGTGAACGGCGTTACCGTCTCAGAGTACTATGAGTGAGTATGACTCCCTGAAAGTCGTCAGCGATCCTCCTTCTTCTCGTCGGGTACGCTTACCTGATGCCTTTCTCCGTATCGCCCTTCTTTACTTTTGTGTTTCTGTCATTCTGACAGACTCTCCGACCGGCAGGCACTTTCCTGTCGGAGCCGGGATTCTGCTTCACGCCG